>JAZGCR010000024.1:0-5524 GCA_036477105.1 Nitrosomonadaceae bacterium
CAAATATAAGATATCTCAATGACAACGATGTCTCCATCTGGGATGAATGGGCAGATGAAAACGGAGATCTCGGCCCAATTTATGGCCACCAGTGGCGTTCCTGGCCAAGCATAGATGGACAATACATCGATCAAATCACACAGGTGATCAAGCAGATTAAAGATACTCCTGACTCGCGACGCATGATTGTTTCAGCATGGAACGTGGGTGAATTGAGTAAGATGAAACTACCACCATGTCATGCTTTTTTTCAATTTTATGTCGCCGATGGCAAACTCTCTTGCCAGCTTTATCAACGTAGTGCGGATGTTTTTCTTGGTGTTCCATTCAATATTGCCTCGTATGCACTGCTCACATTAATGGTAGCGCAAAGTTGCAATTTAGAACCTGGTGATTTCGTTCACACTCTCGGCGATGCCCATCTATATCTCAATCATCTCGATCAGGCACAAGAACAGCTCTCTCGTCAGCCTAGAAAATTACCTTTGATGAAACTAAACACAGCAATCAACAATATTTTTGATTTCAAATTTACAGATTTTACACTGGTGGATTATGACCCTCACCCGATGATTAAGGCACCGATCGCAGTATGAAACCAAAGATCGCTCTAATCGCGATAGTAGCACCAGGTAACATCATTGGATATGAGAATGAAATGCCTTGGCATTTGCCCCGTGATCTACTCTACTTTCGGCGTAAGACTTTAGGGCACCCAGTAATAATGGGACGCAAAACTTTTGAATCGCTAAAATGTAAAGCGCTCTCCAATCGAAGAAATATAGTGGTAACAAGGAATCTGGAATATACGGCACCCGATTGTGAAGTAGTTCATTCACTCAAAGAGGCCTTTGATATATCAGGCAATATAAATCGAATTTTTATTATCGGCGGGGGGCAGCTATATGCAACTGCCATTTCATTAGCTGATGAGATATATTTAACCAAGATCGAAAATAAGAATAAGAATCGAACTGGTGAATTGTTCGAGTTATTCAGAGGCGACACGTTTTTTCCAGAAATTAACGAATTAGAATGGAGAATTGTTCACCAAGGACGTCCGTATATTGCTACCAGAAAAACGCAATACCCGGATCAAAAAAAACACATTGGATTTTACTTTCGACACATTAAATATATACGAATATCCAAAAAGGAAAATACCGAAATAATTGCCAGTAAGGCTAAATAAAATATTATAGGACAACTACATCTGGCAACGGAAAGCCGTTAAAGTTACTAGCATACGCAGTAGTGTACGCGCCAGTGTTGGGAATGTAGATGAAATCCCCTTCCTGAATATCTGCTGGCATCATTTCATCGCGCATTAGAATGTCTACTGAATCACAGGTTGGACCCGCAATGGCCCAAGGTATGCAGTGTCCCTTACGGTCAGTAAGAATTTCGTAGCTCAATCCCTCGGTAACTTCGATCACACCACCAAACATACCTGCATCCCAATACATCCAGCGCTTTCCATTGCGGGTAGCAGTACCTACCACGCGGCAGACAAAATAGGCTGAATCCGATACCAGGTAACGCCCCGGTTCGGCCATGATCCGAATATCCTCTGGCAAATCTGCAATAGCCGCATTCACAATCTCTCCTATTACTTCAATCGATGGAATTGGCTTGACATGACGCACTGGGTATCCACCACCAATGTTGAGCAAGCGTGGATTCAACCCGACACGACGCATATTGATAAAAACTTTCTTGGCACGTTCAATGCCCACTTGCCAGTTCTGGGGATTACGACACTGTGAACCAACATGGAAAGTCACACCAGCGAGATCAGCTCTAAGTTTAGCTGCCTCAACGATAATTTCTTTTATATCAGTAATATGTGTCCCAAATTTACCTGCCAGTGGCCAATCGCTACCAATGTTGGGGGTATCTATGCGCAAATACATTTTCGCGTCTGGTTTGACACTCACAATTTTACGTAACTCTTCAATACTATCCAATACATACCAGTCGACACCTTTAGATGCGGCATATTCAAGGTAAGCCCGTGATTTCATCGGATTGCTGTAATAAATTTCTTTAGCAGGTACGCCCAAACTAATTAGAAGATCCAATTCGGCAATAGAAGCAATTTCAAATCCTACGCTTTCCTCGATCAATGTCTCCAGCACACGCGGATCTGGATTGGCTTTAACCGCATAGTGTGGTTGCACACGTGGCATTGCAGCTTTGAAACGATGGGTTTTATCACGGATAATACTACTATCAACTAGCAGAAAAGGTCTGCTATAGCTTTTGCTCAGGGCTGTCCGTACATGTTCAAAATCTAGACTGACTTCGGGATGTGTATCGAATACTACATTGGCCTCTACTTTTTTTCGTAGAGCGGTGGCGCGCATTTGCATTAGAATCTCCCTTCGAGAGGCACTACGTTACGGGAATGTGAATGTTGACCAGATCAGCCGAAGCGAAATAGTTTGTTTTGCTTTTCATGATGACCTCCTGTCCATTAATTCAATATCGCAAAAAATTAGGCGGATTATAGACTGCATTTCAGTGGAATCAAGCGTTTTTTTCAGATGAAACAAGAAATGAAACAGCTAACCGCAAAAACTCGGGAAAAATCATTCTGAATCATATAATTGCCAAAAGGTAGATCTGGAAATATTAAGATCTAATTCTGGCATATTTATAGCAGGTTGTAGATCTGTAAAAATGTTGAACGCAATCATCGCACTCATTATGTTTCATCACACAACTGAATAGGACATGCCTCATGTCATACATTAAATCTTAGATTTTTGGCAGGGTCACTCCTTGCTGGCCCTGATACTTGCCACCACGATCCTTGTATGATGTTTCACACTCCTCATTGGATTCGAAGAAAATTACCTGCGCAACTCCCTCATTTGCATAAATCTTAGCAGGAAGCGGCGTGGTGTTGGAAAATTCTAAAGTCACATAACCTTCCCATTCCGGTTCAAATGGGGTGACGTTTACGATAATGCCACAACGAGCATAGGTTGATTTACCAAGACAAATCGTAAGAACGTTGCGTGGAATGCGGAAATACTCTACGGTCCGTGCTAATGCAAAAGAATTAGGTGGAATGATGCATATATCATTTTTCACATCAACAAAGGAATTGGAATCAAAGTTCTTTGGATCGACAATAGTAGAATTTATATTAGTGAACAACTTGAATTCGTCCGAACAACGTGTGTCATAGCCGTAGCTTGAGGTGCCGTAAGAAACAATCTTGCGGCCATTTGCATGTTTGATTTGATTTGGCTCGAATGGCTCAATCATGCCGTGCTCTGTCGCCATATGGCGGATCCATTTATCTGATTTTATTGTCATTTTGTAAGTAAATAAATGATGAAATACAAATGCACGCTGAATGGCTTACTTCCACGACTCTCATACTTTTCATATGTTTCGTCAAGTATTCTGAATCACGATTTTTGGGAACACCGAAGAATGGTCTTGCGATAATTCAGCTATTTTCACTGCGATACGACGCGCAATACTGCGATAAATCTCTGCCACGCGCCCGTCTGGATCCGCCACCACGGTTGGAGAACCTGAATCAGTCTGTTCGCGAATTTTGATATCAAGCGGTAGTGCGCCCAGAAATTCAACATTATAGTCCTTGCACATTTTCTCGCCTCCACCCTCTCCAAAAATGTACTCACTAAAACCACACTTGGAGCAAATATGAATACTCATATTTTCAACGATGCCCACAATGGGAATACCCACTTTCTCGAACATCTTTAGTCCTTTACGTGCATCTAGCAAAGCGATGTCCTGTGGAGTGGTAACTATAACAGCACCTGTGACCGGTACTTTTTGTGCAAGTGTCAACTGTATGTCACCGGTACCAGGAGGCATGTCCACTATTAGGTAGTCTATATCGCGCCATCGAGTATCACTTAGTAACTGTTGTAGCGCCTGAGTCACCATTGGACCACGCCATACCATAGGTGTTTCTACGTCGATCAAGAGGCCGATGGACATGGCCTGGATACCGTGCGCCTCCATCGGCTCCATATGTTTGCCATCTAGAGATTCGGGACGACCTCTAATACCCAACATCTGGGGCTGCGAGGGGCCATAAATATCAGCATCTAAAATCCCGACGGAGGCACCTTCTGCGGCCAATGCAAGTGCTAGATTGACTGCTGTGGCGGATTTACCCACGCCGCCCTTGCCAGAGGCCACAGCGACAATATTCTTCACACCAGATATGAGCTGCACCCCACGTTGCACACTGCGAGAGACAATCTTGCAAGTGACATTGACATCCACATCACCAATATTTGAAATAGTATTAAGTTTTTCAACCACTTGACTGCGAATACTTTCAATCAAGCTTTTTGCCGGGTAACCCAGCACAATGTCAAGCGATACGTTATCGGCGTCTATCCTAATATTGCTCACTTCCTTGCTGGTCACATAATCCTTGCCGGTGTTTGGATCAATGATCTCCTTGAGAACAGACTGTACCTGTAGTTCTGAAATAGCCACTTTTCATTTCCCTTTATTCTGTGCGCAAATATATGAAGGAAGTTTTAAATTCTAACAAATATCGGATCAAGGCATGCAGTTTGTTACAATTTGTATTTATCAGATCTCCACAAGCAGTTAATGAACAAACGAAAAATCCTAATTACTTCTGCACTGCCTTACGCTAACGGCAGCATCCACCTCGGCCATCTGGTGGAATATATCCAAACCGACATCTGGGTGCGCTTCCTGAAAATGTGTTTCCCTAAGGAAGATGGGCATGAAATTTATTTTGTGTGCGCTGATGATACTCACGGAACCCCCATTATGCTACGCGCAGAGAAAGAAGGTATTACTCCAGAGGTGCTGATTGAACGCATGCACAACGAACATCTTAGAGATTTCACAGGTTTCCATATCGAATTTGATAATTATTACACTACGCACTCACCGGAAACTCGCCAATACTCGGAAGATATTTTTACAAGGCTAAAAGCTGCTGATCCCAACCTGATAACCACCCACTCTGTTGATCAATTCTATGATCCAGTCAAGAACATATTCTTGCCGGACCGTTTCATCAAGGGGGAGTGCCCCATATGTAGCGCTAAAGATCAGTATGGTGATAACTGTGAAATATGTGGTGCAGCTTATGCCCCTACAGATTTGATAAAACCTTATTCCGCTGTATCCAGTGCAGCTCTAGTAAAGAAAACTTCTGAGCATTTCTTTTTCAAACTATCCGATAATCGTTGTGTAAGCTTTCTACGACGTTGGACATGCGAAGAAAATCACCTGCAACCTGAAGCTACCAATAAAATGCGAGAGTGGTTAGGAGAAACGGAGGAAAACAAGCTCTTCGACTGGGACATTTCACGCGATGCGCCATACTTTGGATTTGAAATACCTGATGCACCGGGCAAGTATTTCTATGTATGGCTAGATGCGCCGATCGGTTACATGGGTAGTTTCAAAAATTTGTGCAATCAACACAATATTAACTTCGACGAATTCTGGAATAAGAATTCTGCCACTGAACTCTATCACT
>JAZGCR010000025.1:0-8364 GCA_036477105.1 Nitrosomonadaceae bacterium
AAAAATGGATAAAGCCATCTATCCTGGTACCTTCGATCCCATCACTCGCGGTCACGAGGATCTGGTTCGGCGTGCTGCACGCTTATTCGACCAAGTGGTAGTGGCAGTAGCCACGAGTAGCGGCAAAGAACCATTTTTTACCTTGGATGAGCGTGTGAAAATGGCGCGAGAGGTGTTAACAGATTGTCCTAATGTAGAGGTGACGGTGATTTCTGGATTATTGATGGAATTTTCGCAACAGCAGAACGCCAGAGTGATTCTGCGTGGGTTACGCGCAGTGTCTGATTTTGAATACGAGTTTCAGATGGCGGGCATGAATCGCAGCATGTATCCCGATGTTGAAACTGTATTCATGACTCCATCTGAACAATATATGTTTATTTCCGCAACCATCGTGCGGGAAATTGCTCTACTTGGCGGTAATGTCGACAAGTTCGTGCATCCCCTGATCTCTGCGCAGCTACGTATCAAGGCTGGGATGTGATTTTTGAGAGGCTTATATGGCTTTAATGATTACTGACGAATGTATCAATTGCGATGTATGTGAGCCGGAATGTCCTAATAGTGCAATTTCACAGGGTGAGGAAATCTACGTGATTGACCCCAGCTTATGCACCGAATGCGTAGGGCATCATGAAACAGCACAATGCGTCGAGGTGTGCCCGGTAGACTGTATTATCGTTAACCCAGACATCATTGAGACTAAAGAACAGCTGAGAGATAAATATCTTGCTCTCAGCGTGTAGCGCGGGCAGCAAGCTCCTCAGGTATAGGGTAACGTCTTGGTCCAAAAATCGCTGTACCGACTCGCACAATGGTCGCGCCTTCTGCGATGGCGATATCCATGTCCTCTGACATGCCCATTGAGAGAGTGTCGAGATCAAGCCCATCCAGCCTGAGTTGATCGTACATATCCCGTAGCATACGAAACTGGCTACGTTGTAAGGCAGTGGCAGTAGTAAGCTCGGGAACGGCCATCAGTCCGCGTAGTCTCAGGCGGGGCAGCCCTACCACATAAGTCGCAAGATCGGCAGCATGTTCAGGTGACACGCCGCTTTTGGTGCTCTCTCCACTTACGTTTACTTGTAGACAGATTTGAAGCGGGAGTAGTGTTTCGGGCCTGTCCCGCGATAGGCGGTCGGCAATTTTCTTTCTGTCCACACTGTGGACCCAGGCAAAATTCTCCGCTATACGTCTTGTTTTATTGCTCTGTATGGGCCCAATGAAATGCCATTCGATGGGCAAATCCGAAAGCGCATGTATTTTTTCCAGTGCTTCCTGAAGGTAATTTTCACCGAAAATGGTTTGTCCTGCGAGCCACGCTTTCTTAACTTGCTCGGCGGGGATGGTTTTACTCGCTGCCAGCAGCATGATTTCGTCCGGCTGTCGACCAGTGTTTTTCGCGGCTTTGGCGATTCGCGTATTTACGGCTTGTAAGGTAGAGGCTATTGTTACCATAATCTGCGAGCTTGACTCGCCTTCCTGAGTTGGCTCACACCATATGTTGCCTCATTATGTTGCTTCGTCTTAGGCATAATTCTCACAACCTGCTCAATTTTGAGAGGTTAGAGCCGTATACAAAACTAACGTTGTTACCGGGGCACCACTATGAACATAGTAGAACTACTCTCTTTTGCGGTCAAGAACAAGGCTTCGGATTTACATCTGTCTTCGGGAATGGCGCCAATGATCCGAGTACATGGCGAAATCAGGCGTATCAACCTACCAGCTATGGAGCACAAAGACGTTCACGAAATGGTGTATGACATCATGAACGATGCTCAGCGAAAGTCTTATGAGGAAGACCTGGAATGCGACTTTTCCTTCGATGTTCCTAATCTGGCGCGTTTCCGGGTAAATGCCTTCAATACCCAGCGCGGAGCAGCCTCGGTTTTAAGGACTATTCCTTCGAATGTGCTAACGCTGGAGGACCTTAAGGCGCCAAAGATATTTGTCGAAATTGCCCAACAACCGCGTGGTGTGGTGCTGGTGACCGGCCCTACCGGTTCTGGTAAATCCACAACCTTAGCAGCGATGATTAATGACATTAATGAGAAAGAACACGCACACATATTGACGCTTGAAGATCCGATCGAATTCGTGCACGAAAGTAAGAATTGTCTTATTAATCAACGAGAAGTTGGGCGTGACACCCATAGTTTTAGCAATGCGCTACGCTCAGCATTGCGGGAAGACCCTGACATCATTCTAGTTGGTGAGATGCGTGACTTGGAAACTATTCGCTTAGCTATGACTGCGGCAGAAACCGGACACTTGGTGTTTGGCACACTCCACACGAGCTCTGCTGCCAAGACCATCGACCGGATCATCGATGTATTCCCAGCAGAGGAGAAGGAAATGATGCGCGCAATGCTGTCAGAATCGCTGCGCGCGGTAATTTCACAGACGCTGTGCAAGACCAAAGATGGCGCTGGCCGAGTAGCGGCTCACGAGATTATGATTGGTACCCCAGCAATCCGCAATCTGATTCGCGAAGCAAAGGTGGCACAAATGTATTCAACAATCCAGACCAGCCAGGGTGTGGGCATGCAAACGCTGGATCAAAATCTGACGGTCTTGGTGCAACGTAATGTCATTACCAATGCTGAAGCTCGCACCAAGGCCGTGAACAAAGAAAGTTTTCCAGGCTGACGATTATTCACCTAATCATAGTCGAGAAATAGAGAAATTCAGGAGTAAACCATGGAACAAGATCAGGCAACAAAATTTGTATTTGATCTGTTGCGTTTGATGCTCAGCAAAAAAGCATCAGATGTGTTCATTACTGCCGGTCTTCCTCCCTCCTTCAAGATCGATGGAAAAATGGTTCCGATGTCCAAGCAGCCGTTGACGCCACAGCATACTTTGGAACTAGTGCACGCCATCATGGACGAAAAGCAAACAGCCGAGTTCGGGGCTACTAAGGAATGTAACTTTGCCATCCATCCGCCTAGCATAGGGCGTTTCCGTGTCAACGCCTTCATCCAGCAGCAGTGTACGGGAATGGTGCTGCGTACTATTACCACCGTGATCCCAACATTTGACGAGTTGGGGCTGCCGCCAGTATTGAAAGATGTGGTAATGAGCAAGCGGGGTCTGGTGATTTTTGTCGGCGCCACCGGTTCCGGTAAATCTACTTCACTGGCGGCTATGATTGGTTATCGCAACCAAAATAGTCATGGTCATATTATTACCATCGAAGATCCGGTGGAATATGTGCATGAGCACATTAACTGCATGATAACTCAGCGCGAGGTGGGGATAGACACGGAGTCGTGGGAATCTGCACTGAAAAACACTTTGCGCCAAGCTCCCGATGTGATCCTGATAGGTGAGATTCGTGCGCGCGAGACCATGGAGCATGCAATAGCCTTTTCCGAAACTGGGCACCTGTGTATGGGTACGTTGCATGCCAACAACGCCAATCAGGCACTTGACCGCATAATCAATTTCTTCCCTGAAGAACGTAGAGCGCAATTACTGATGGATTTATCGTTAAATATGAAAGCGTTAGTAGCTCAGCGCTTGCTCCCGATAAAAGAAGGCAAGGGACGGGTAGCAGCGTTTGAAATCTTACTGGATTCCCCGTTGATTTCGGATCTAATCCTTAAGGGTGAGGTTCACGAGATCAAAGAAATCATGAAAAGATCTCGCGAACTAGGTATGCAGACTTTTGACACGGCGCTGTTCGAGCTTTATGAGGCTGGCAAGATCAGTTATGAGGATGCCATAAGGAATGCCGATTCCATGAACGAGCTACGTTTGCAAATTAAACTCAAAGGAGCGGAAGCGAAGGACAAAGACCTGAGCGAAGGAATAGAGCATTTGAAGTTTTCTTGACATACAAGTCTTTCATTTTTGGTTTCGAACTTTGCTTCTCGGCGACTCTGAGAGAGTATATTTCTTATCATCTCCCGGGGGTTGTCCCTTGACAGTTTTTCCATGAAACATTAAAATTTCCTATTTCATGCGTTGAGCTCCGGTAATGGAATCCAGCGTACACCGCACGGCAGAGCTGCAGATCGTTACTTCCGTCGTGGCCGGGGTGCTGGGTTATGTGCTGCAAGGGGAGGCGGTAGCAAAGGCAGCATTATACGGCGGGGCAGTCGCGTTGATGGGCACGTTATTGTTGCTTTGGCGAATGCGACGTAGCGAACGGAAAATGTTCCCGGAACCACATCAACACGTATGGTTATTTTATCGCTCCAGTTTGGAGCGTTTTTTGGTTGTATGTGCGCTTCTCGCGCTAGGAATGGGGCCGCTTAATCTTGTTCCTGTCGCTGTTTTGATCAGCTTTGTGGTGGGTCAACTGGCATGGGTGATCGCCCCCATTACAATGCGAAAAAAGCAATAAAGTAAAATATAATAAAGTATTTATGGCCAGCGAATCGATCACCTCAACTGAATATATCAAGCACCACCTTCAGAACCTAACTTTTGGCAAGTTGCCAGATGGTACCTTGGGACTCGCGCAAGATCCAGAACAGGCTAAAGCTATGGGGTTTTGGGCGATTAATGTGGACACGTTAGGATTTGCACTTTTGCTTGGTATTCTTTTTCTCTACTTTTTTTCCAGAGTCGCAAAAAGCGCAACTGTCAATGTGCCAGGTGGCTCACAAAATTTTGTCGAATGGATTATTGAGTTCATTGACAGTAGTGTGCGTGGCTCATTCAGTAGCCGTAATATAATGGTTGCACCATTGGCGCTGACCATTTTCATATGGATTTTTTTGATGAATCTGATGGATTTGGTGCCCGTAGATTATCTGCCGGTGGTGGCTCATGCTCTCGGTCTTCCTTTCCTTAAAGTGGTTCCTACCACGGATCCTAATGCAACATTTGGCATGTCCATCGCGGTATTTATTCTAGTGATTTATTACAGTATCAAAATTAAAGGCGTGGGTGGATTTGCTGGCGAACTCGCGCTCCAGCCTTTCAGCAGCAATAATCTAGTGGTAAAAACTGTCTTTGTCCCGATAAATCTTTTATTAGAAGGCGTAAACTTAATCGCCAAGCCGCTCTCGCTCTCATTGCGATTGTTTGGCAACATGTATGCAGGCGAGATGATTTTTATTTTACTGGCACTAATGGGGGGCGCGTGGGCTGTTGCCAGTGTAGGTAACTCGGTATTGTTTGGAACGCAAGTGTTACTATCCTTGGGGTGGGCAATTTTTCACATCCTGATCATAACGCTGCAGGCCTTTATATTCATGACGCTTACTATTGTTTATCTGGATATGGCACACCAGGAACATCATTGATTTTCGCATCATTTTATTTATAGGAGAACTTTGTGGAACAATCACTATTGTATATCGCTGGCGCGATCATGATGGGACTAGGCGCACTTGGTGCTGCAGTTGGCATCGGCATTTTGGGCGGACGATTCCTTGAGGGTGCGGCACGTCAGCCGGAACTGATTCCAATGTTACGTGTCCAGTTTTTTATTGTCATGGGTCTGGTCGACGCTGTGCCAATGATTGCGGTAGGTATTTCCATGTATATTCTGTTTGCGGTGGCCTAGAGCCATCATCGTCCATTATTCAAGAAAGGTCCGTACATGAATATTAATGCTACCCTACTCGGGCAAACGATCATGTTTATCCTGTTCGTCTGGTTCAATATGAAATTTGTGTGGCCACCCATCATGAAAGCACTTAGCGATCGCAAGAAACAAATTGCAGACGGCTTGGCTGCAGGAGAGCGCGGAAAACAGGAGCTGGAGCTGGCTTCTAAGCATGCTGCAGAAAAACTGCGCGAAGCAAAGCAGAGAGCAGCCGAAATCATTGCCCAAGCGGAAAAACGCTCTTCCCAGGTCGTCGAGGAAGCAAAGGGAATCGCCAAGGAAGAAGGCAATCGAATTCTTGTTGGCGCGAAGGCGGAAGTTGAGCAGGAAGTGTTTCGTGCTAGAGAGATGTTGCGTCAGCACGTAGCTGATTTGGCTGTTGCGGGCGCAGCGAAAATTCTGCATCGCGAAGTAGATGCTAAAACTCACGCTGACTTGCTTGCAACTATTAAGGCGGAGCTATAGGCAATGGCTGAAGCGCTCACAATTGCACGTCCCTATGCCGAGGCGGTATTCAGGTTGGCTAAGGCGGGTAATACACTGCCCGCCTGGTCTAACATGCTGCAATTCGCTGCGGTTGTGGCTGGTGACGAACGTATTCGTGTCCTCCTTAGCAACCCAGAGGTTTCCACCAAGCGTCTGGGTGAATTACTTCTCGGTATATGTGGTAACAAACTCAGCAACGAAGGCCGTAATTTTATCTTGCTGTTGGTGGAAAACAAGCGAGTCGAAGTATTGCCCCAAGTAAGTGATTTATTTGAGCAGTTGAAGTCACAACACGAAGGTGTGCTGGAAGCAAAAGTTTCTTCCGCATTTGCCATGACTAACCTTCAATTGAAAGACTTGGTAGTAGGCCTCGAGTCTAAATTTAAGCGCAAAATAGAGGCCAAAGTAAATGTAAATCCGGAATTGATAGGTGGGGTAAAAGTTGAAATCGGCGACGAAGTATTTGACGCTTCCGTGCGCGGAAAACTGGAAGCTATGTCCGTTGCGCTTAAAAGCTAGGAGTTATAAGAAATGCAGTTAAATCCATCTGAAATCAGCGAGCTGATTAAAAGTAAGATAGAGGGGCTTGATGCCACTTCGGAAGTCCGTACTCAGGGTACTATCGTCTCAGTGACCGATGGGATTGTGCGTGTCCACGGATTGTCTGACGTGATGCAAGGCGAGATGTTGGAGTTTCCTGGTAACACTTTTGGTCTCGCGCTCAATCTTGAGCGCGACTCCGTAGGTGCAGTGATTCTAGGCGCATATGAGCACATCACTGAGGGTGACATTGTTAAGTGTACCGGCCGTATTTTGGAGGTGCCAGTAGGTGAAGGGCTAATTGGTCGTGTTGTCAACGCGTTGGGGCAGCCGATAGACGGCAAGGGTCCAATAACTACGCAGGATTCGGAACCGATCGAGAAAATTGCGCCAGGGGTGATCTGGCGTCAGTCGGTGGATCAGCCGGTACAGTCTGGGTTGAAGTCGATTGATGCCATGGTTCCTGTTGGACGGGGTCAGCGTGAATTGATTATTGGTGACCGCCAAACTGGGAAAACCGCAGTTGCGATTGACACAATCATCAATCAGAAGGGTGAAAACATGACCTGCATCTATGTTGCAATCGGACAAAAAGCCTCGTCCATTGCAAACGTAGTGCGCAAGCTAGAAGAACATGGCGCTATGGAGTACACCATTGTAGTAGCTGCAACTGCATCTGAATCGGCAGCAATGCAATTTATTGCGCCCTATTCCGGCTGCACCATGGGCGAATATTTCCGTGACAAGGGTGAAGATGCCCTTATTATTTACGACGACTTAACCAAGCAAGCTTGGGCATACCGGCAAATTTCATTGTTGCTTCGTCGCCCACCTGGTCGCGAGGCCTATCCTGGCGACGTGTTCTACCTACACTCACGATTGTTAGAGCGTGCCGCCCGAGTTAGTGCGGCGTATGTGGAAAAAGCTACTAACGGAGCGGTTAAAAACAAAACCGGTTCGCTAACTGCAATGCCAGTAATCGAGACCCAGGCGGGTGACGTTACTGCTTTTGTACCTACCAACGTGATTTCAATCACCGACGGCCAGATCTTTCTGGAAACTGATTTGTTCAATGCCGGTATTCGTCCTGCGATTAACGCAGGGATCTCGGTGTCGCGTGTGGGCGGTGCGGCACAAACCAAGATTATCAAAAAACTAGGGGGCGGAGTACGTTTGGCGCTGGCACAGTACCGTGAACTTGCAGCATTCGCACAATTTGCTTCCGATCTTGACGAGGCTACCCGTAAGCAATTGGAGCGCGGAAAAATGGTAACGGAACTGATGAAACAGGCGCAATATGCTACTTTGAGTGTGGCTGAAATGGCGCTCACGCTGTTTGCTGTCAATAAGGGTTATCTGGATGATGTGGAAGTAAAGCGCGCGCTAGCATTTGAGGTGGCGCTGAGAGGCCATATGCAAAGTAAATACAGTACTATCATGGAGAAGATTAAAACCAGCAGAGATCTTGACGCTGAAACTGAGAAAGAGCTCGACGCGGCAGTTCAGGACTTTAAGACGAGTGGATCGTATTAACCAATGGCTGGAAGCAGAGAAATACGGAACAAGATCAAGAGTGTAAAAAATACACAAAAGATCACGCGCGCGATGGAAATGGTAGCGGCCTCTAAAATGCGTAAGGCACAAGAGCGGATGAGAAAAGCACGTCCTTACGGGGACAAAATCCGCAATGTCGCAGCACACATGAGCCGAGCCAGTAGCGAATATCGCCACCCCTTTCTGGTGGAGCGGGATACGGTCAAACGTATCGGTAT
>JAZGCR010000026.1:0-3516 GCA_036477105.1 Nitrosomonadaceae bacterium
CATCGTACCCTGTGTTTTTTTGCAAGCGACGAATACCCAATTCAACTCCAGTCAGATCGCGAAGTAAAACGGTTAGAAGATCGCTCCAAAGACTGAATAGATGATACGGCAGAAAACAAGCAAAGAAGCAAACAAAGTGCCAAAAATGATACGAAATTGGAGTCAGGCATATCTACGTGCCTCACCTGACCCAAAAAGATTGGATACACATCGAGCACATATAGTGGGATGATCAGCCTTGCAGCCAACATCTTTACGATAATGCCAGCAGCGTTCGCATTTAGGATGAACACTAGGAGCTACAAAAATACCCTTTTCCTGGGAACCCTCAACCTGTACCACGTGCACTTCTGAAGCAACGATTACCAACCGCAAATCGTCTCCCAGTGTATTAAGAAGAACAAAATCGTCTCCGCTGGCACGAATTTCCACAACGGCGGAAAGTGATGAACCAATCTTTCCCAGAGCGCGTGATTCTTCTAAATGCTTTTGCACCTCCGAGCGTAACTCACGGAGTCTGGTCCAGCGCTGCATCAATAATTTCGTATCCGGTTGTGACGGAAATTCATACCAAGTGTGTAGTAGCACGCTGTCATCAGCATTGCACGCCAGATGCTCCCATACCTCTTCTGCGGTGAAACTTAGAATAGGTGAAAGCAAGCGAACTAGGCTATGCGTAATGTGATACAGCGCGCTCTGCGCTGAGCGACGCGGGATACCTTTTGTTGTGGCGGTATAAAGCCGATCTTTAAGAACATCCAGATAGAATCCGCCTAAGTCTTCGGAGCAAAAGTAATGCAATTTGTACACTACCAAATGGAATTCGTTGCGCTGATAATTCTGTGTCAGCTCATCCTGAAGTGCCCTAGTAAATGCTAACATGTAGCGATCAATATCCAGCCATTGTTCTTCTTCCACAAAATCAGTGTCCGAATCGAAATCGTCTAGATTAGCCAACAGAAAACGTAGTGTGTTGCGAATGCGCCGATAGCTCTCCACCACTCGTTTCAAAATTTCATCTGAAATAGAAAGTTCACCAGAATAATCTGTGGATGCCGCCCATAATCTTAGAATATCGGCTCCTGAAGTATCCATCACCTTTTGCGGAGCAATGACATTACCTTTAGATTTGCTCATCTTGTGACCACCGCCATCCACTACAAAGCCATGAGTGAGCAATGCAACGTACGGAGCACGGCCATTAATTGCGCAGCTGGTCAGGAGCGAAGACTGAAACCAGCCACGATGCTGATCAGAACCCTCTAGATAAAGATCAGCAGGATACTTAAGCTGTTCAGCTGATTTTAAAACGGTATCATGTGTTGTACCAGAATCAAACCAGACGTCTAGGGTATCAGTCAATTTCTTGTAATCCTTTGCCTCCTCCCCTAGAAACTCTGTTGCATCCAAACTAAACCATGCCTCAATCCCTTTCTGCTCAACCATTTGTGCTATCTTCTCAAGTAATGCTTCGGTATGAGGATGTACTTCATGAGTTTCCTTATGCACGAAAAATGCCATTGGTACGCCCCAGTTGCGTTGACGTGATACACACCAATCAGGACGATTCTTGATCATCGATTCCAAACGAGCACGACCCCAAACTGGAAAAAATTCAGTGTCAGCTACTGCAGAATTAGCTTGATTCCGAAGGGTATCTTTACTATCCAATATCGTTGGAGCAGAAGGCGTATTTTTCGACGCGTCCTTGTACGTAGGCCTGTCCATACCTATGAACCACTGCCTAGTAGCACGAAAGATAATCGGTGTCTTATGCCGCCAGCAGTGAGGATAGCTATGTTGCAATTTATCTGACTTGAGTAACAAACCATTTTTTTTTAATTCATGGATTACTACTTCGGTAGCTTTCCAAACCGACAAACCTCCTACAAGCGGTGTTCGCTCGTAAAATATACCATTATCATCAACCGGATTGACCACTGGCAAATCATATTTCTGACCGATAACATAGTCATCAACGCCGTGCGCTGGAGCGATATGCACCAGTCCTGTGCCCGCATCAGTTGTAACATGCTCGCTACAGATAATGGGTATGGTGCGGTCATCAAATGGATGTCTCAACTCGAGAAGGTTAAGTGCTGCTCCTTTACAGGTACCAAGTACTCCTAAGTTTTCTAAACCATAATTAGTCAGACAATATTCAACGAGAGATGAGTTTCTTAGAACTGGTTGTTTTGGCTTCTCGTCAACTGGAGATGACCTAATAGACTGCACTCCCGTATAAAGCTCGCTCGACAAAATTAGCAGTCCCTTGACGGTGCGTACCAAGTGGTAATCATATTCTGGATGCACACTTACTGCTTGATTGGCAGGTAAGGTCCAAGGCGTGGTAGTCCAGATCACTGCGAAAGCAGGCTCACTGATGACCGACACGCCCAGCGCTTGGGCAAGAGCGGTGTTATTCTTGACCGGAAACGCAACATCAATCGCTGACGAAGTCTTGTCTTCATATTCGATCTCCGCTTCCGCCAGTGAAGAGCTACAGTCAATGCACCAATTGACCGGCTTCTGTCCCTGATAAAGATATCCCATTTTGTGGACCTTTCCGAGCGCACGGATAATACCAGCCTCGATCCGATAGTCCATGGTGAGATAAGAATTATCCCAATCTCCCAACACTCCGAGCCGGATAAAATCAGCTTTTTGCCGTTCCACCTGCTCCTGTGCAAAATCTCGACACAATTTACGCACCTTGTCCGCAGGCAGGTTCTTGCCATACTTCTTTTCTATCTGGTGTTCAATAGGCAGCCCATGGCAATCCCAGCCAGGTATATAAGGTGCATCAAAACCTGCTAGTGTTTTACTTTTAACAATAATGTCCTTAAGAATTTTATTGACTGCATGGCCAATGTGTATATCACCGTTGGCATACGGCGGGCCATCGTGTAGAACAAACTTAGGTCGTCCTTTGCAAACTTTACGGATTTTCTGATAAAGATTCTTTTTCTTCCAGGCCTTGAGCATTACTGGTTCACGCTTAGCGAGATCACCACGCATGGGAAAAAGCGTGTCAGGCAAGTTAAGAGTTTTTTTATAGTCAGTCATGAAATATCATGCTAATTTACTGATGAGAATGATCTTAAGAAATAGTTCTTTGCATTTTCCACATCACGCCCAATTTGCCTAGTAAGTGCCCCTAAGTCTGGGTATTTCTCTTCGTCTCGAAGCTTGCGTAAGAAATCTACCCGCAAATGACAACCATATATCTCTTTTTTAAAATCAAACAAATATACTTCAAGAACTGGTTTACCGTCGTCATGCACTGTAGGGCGTATACCCAAACTGGCTACACCATGTACTACTGCTCGTGGGGATAACTCGTCGGTACCATACACCTTGACCACAAAGATTCCAGATAGCGGTGGCCGATTGTGCTTCAATTGAATGTTGGCGGTGGGATAACCGATTTTCTTACCCAATTTGTCGCCTTCGATCACACGCCCGCTAATGCTATAAGGCCGCCCCAGAAGAATTCTGGCAAGCTCTAGGTCACCT
>JAZGCR010000027.1:0-7345 GCA_036477105.1 Nitrosomonadaceae bacterium
CCCTGAATGAACGATTGTGGAATCATTTACCGGGAAGAACGTCAATATTATTCAAACAGAGGGCAGATAAAAAATGTAATTGAACCTGTTTAATTATATGATATTTTCTAAAAATACAGGAAGCGAAGAGCCCCCTACCGAAGATACTCACTGCAATGACTGGCATGGACACGTCCGTAATCATATTTGGAAACCAAAATCAGATAGAAAGCTTCGTCCTCACCAACGTAGCCACTTTTCCCATGTCAGCACGTCCTGCAAGCCTGGGCTTGAGTACCGCAATCACCTTTCCCATCTCTTGCTGCCCTTTGGCTTCGATAGAAGCAATTACTTCATCTACTACGCGCTCAACTTCGGAGTCGCTAAATGCCTGTGGCATATAATCTTGCAATACGCTAATCTCATATTTCTCAACATTGGCTAAATCCTCACGTTTCGCAGCATCGTACTGAGTAATTGAGTCCCTACGCTGCTTGAGCATTTTCCCTATAACCGTAACTACTGCGGCATCATCCAACTCAATACGCTCATCTATCTCACGTTGCTTAATAGCCGCCTGCAATAGACGAATAGCATCTCGTCGCTTGGTGTCACCCGAGCGCATTGCGGCTTTCATGTGTTCTGTGATTTCCTGTTTCAGACGCATAATAGATGCCATATGTTTTATTTGCTGGGAAAAAGAAAAATCCTTGAAATACAACAATTCTTGCAGGTAAAAATTGGTTCATTACAGCTTTCATAAAGAAGAGCAACTCCACCTGATGTACAGGTTCGAACGCCCCCCTCTCTTCATTTCACGCAGCTTGCTAATAAAGTTTTGGTGGAAGCAACTGGCTTCGCAAGCGCTTATAAGTTCGTTTGACCGCGGCAGCAAGTTTGCGTTTTCGTTCAGCGGTAGGTTTTTCGTAAAACTCCCTGGCACGTAACTCAGTGAGCAACCCGGTTTTTTCTATGGTACGCTTGAAACGACGCATGGCAACTTCAAACGGTTCATTTTCCTTAACTTTAATGATGGTCATAAAAATGCGACCCCCTTATCTTTAATATGTGTACACGTAAAAGTATAATGTGTAAAAAACTGTATAGTATATATTAGTCTGATACTTTATTGTAAGAGGGTAATTCCACCGCTACTCCAGTGTTTGTTCTTGGCATCGAAACCTCCTGCGACGATACCGGCATCGCGATCTACCACACCAAGCGAGGCCTGTTGAGCCACACACTATATTCACAAACAGAAATGCACAGTGAATATGGTGGCGTGGTGCCTGAACTTGCCTCGCGTGACCATATCCGGCGGGTATTGCCCCTTGTCAAACAAACGCTGGCAGCAGCGAAGCTTGACCTCAAGGACCTCAACGCCATTGCCTACACTCAAGGACCGGGATTGGCGGGGGCGCTGCTAGTGGGCTCGAGTTTCGCTGCTGCGCTCAGCTTTGCACTGAAAATTCCAGCACTGGGTGTTCATCACCTTGAGGGACATCTCCTTTCCCCCTTGTTATCCGCCACTGCCCCGGTATTTCCATTTGTTGCTCTGCTGATTTCCGGTGGACATACCCAGTTGATGAAAGTAAATGGCATTGGGCAATATAAATTGCTAGGCGAGACCGTGGATGATGCGGTAGGAGAGGCCTTTGATAAGACAGCAAAATTGTTAGGACTTGGCTACCCAGGTGGCCCCGCGCTGTCAAAACTTGCCGATGAATTTTCTAAATCTGGCAAGACAAGCCACTTCAAACTTCCTCGTCCAATGCTCAACAGCGGTGATTTCAATTTTAGTTTCAGTGGCCTGAAGACTGCTGTGCTGTCTCTGTCAAATAAACACGAAATCACTCGGCAAACCCAGGCAGAAATTGCTTTTGCTTTTCAGGAAGCAGTGGTAGACATACTAACGAAAAAATCCCTAGCTGCACTGATACAAACTGGTTTCACCCAGCTTGTGGTTGCGGGCGGTGTGGGTGCAAACCGTCAATTGAGAGAAAACCTTTCCAGGTGCGCAAAAAAAATGGGCGTTACTGTTTTCTATCCTAATCTTGAATTTTGCACGGACAATGGCGCCATGATTGCACTCGCTGGAGCGATGCGGTTGCAGGAATCGTTAGGCAGGAACCAACCATTAGTAAATAGTTTCACAGTAAGGGCACGGTGGGACTTGCAAACACAAGAGACACCACCCAACAAGTAGCTACAGCGTATCACTCCCACCGATCCGTGCTTCCTTTCCCGTAATCAGATTTGCAATATTTGATTTGTGCCGCCAAATAAGTAGTAGTGACATGATGAAAATCACTAAAGTATTTGCCTCAAAACCTAGAAATATCCACGCATAAACCGGCATGAGAGCTGCCGCCACCAATGCTGACAACGACGAAATACGCCATATCGCTGCAACTATAATCCATGTCACAATTGTCAACAACCCTATCCATGTATTTAACCCAAATACCACACCTGCTGCTGTCGCCACACCTCTACCACCCTTGAAGCGTAAAAATACCGGCCATACATGGCCCAGAAAAACTACTAACGCCACAGCGGTAACCACATCATTATCCAACCCCCAGGTTGGCGCAAAATGTTGTGCCAATGCCACAGCTATCCAGCCCTTGCCAGCATCGCCCAGCAACGTTAGTATCGCAGCTGCTTTATTTCCACTGCGCAACATATTGGTTGCCCCGGGGTTCTTCGAGCCAAAAGTACGCGGATCAGGCAGCCCAAAAATCCAACTTGCTACCACTGCAAAGGGAATGGATCCTAGCAAGTAAGCCAACAGTATAAAAGCCATCATTGTCATTGTGATTGGCACTGCCTTTGCATATAGAATAAAATCCTATTTGATTCTACGTTAAAACCACTTCTCTACGAAGCTCCCTGGAAGTACCTCATATCCTGGATTCCGACGAATGGACATCATTTTTCTCCACAAACTCAAAGCTAAAACTCTGATTGGAATTTATCCGTGGGAGCGTCAAGTAGCGCAAATCATACAGCTTGACTTGGAAATCGCTCTACCAACGAGCAAAGCCTGCCAGACGGATAGTTTCGAGGACGCGCTGGATTACGCTCTTATCGTCAAACGGATCAACGAAACCCTATCACAAAAACAATTCTCCCTGCTGGAGGCTCTAGCTGAAAATATCGCTCAAATCATCTTGACGGAATTCAAATCACCATGGGTAAAAGTCAGCGTGGCAAAACTCAACATGATACGCGGTGTGAAGAAACTTGGGGTGTGCATTGAACGAGGATCAAGGCCTTCATAAAGTATGCAAACCATTTTTAAAAGCATAACAGGAGCCATTTGATTCTTTTACTCTTACTTTAATTCCTAAGGTTAAGGAGTGCAGCAATCAGACCTTTGTCACCAGGCCCAGTCTCGATCACGCTAAGGAAGCCAAGCGCCTCTGCAGCAGCCTTGATGTGCTTATGGCTCGCATACACTGGCAAGGAGAAAAGCATGTGTTTATGATCAGGTGCAGGCACCTGGGCCACAAGATTTATTACAGCAGAGCTACTCATTATCGAAATAGCGGTTACTTTCTTCGCAGTTAGTAGTTCGAGTAACCTAGTGGGTGGTGTAGTGGGAATGCAACGATGATAGGTAGTAATAACCTCCACCTGAGCCCCACGTTGTGCCAGTTCTTCACGTAACAACACTCGCCCACCTTTTCCACAAAATATCAATATGCGGCGTCCATTGACATGTACTGACTGTAAATCAGAAAGTTGAAGCAAACCTTCACTATCAAAGTTCGTTAGCGGTGTTATTACATTATCTACTCCATGCAGATTTAGCTCTTCAGCAGTACCCAATCCAGGGGCGAATACCTTGATCGAGTATGGGAGTTTTATGCTATCTGCAAGCGTTATCTCCACTGCACTGGGGCTTACAAAAATTACTGCATAAACGCCGAGTAGTGACGCTAACGCTGTTTTTAACTTCCCTCTGTCTACCGATGGCTTGATAAGGATAGCAGGAAACACAAAAGGTGTAGCACCAAGCACTGCTAATCGCTTAGCAGTGCGGGAGGCAGGTATTGCCGGTCGCGTAATCAACACACATGTGCCTACTAGTGGGCCAACCGTATTTGGCACAATCGCAATGCTATCTAAATAAGGATCAGTATTCATATCAACGCACTGGCCAATTCCGTGATCATGTATAGCTGGATTACAACAGCATTTTAGAACCAATAATTCAGGAGTTACAGATTTAGCAGTGTGGAACGAAAGACTAATACGGCACCTATCAGACGCTGCGTAGAAAAAGTGCGATAGTTGATCATAAACTAAGTCCGCAATTCTTGGTGTATGAAAAATATTGAAACTGAAAGGAGGAAAATTTCAGACTATTCTTGTATCTAACTTTACGCCCAACAGGATAATGGGTCAATGTAACTACGATATTACCGCATATGATGTGGGACTACACTTCGAGCGTAGATATAAGAGTCTTGCCCTTATCGGCTACTACAAACGTGAGATATGCTGAAACTAACTAAGGGGGAAACTGGAAGTTTGCTAGAATATATCCATGTTAAGCCCTAGTAGTAATTATTTGTCATGTGACACTATGTTTACATTCCAGAACTGGTAGCATTTAAAGTAGTACCGTGTATTAATTTGATATTTCCTCATATGTGGACATATCTGGCACTTCTCTTTTCGGATATCTATGCGCCTAATCCAGAAAAACATCATCAATTCTAGCTACATATTAGTGTTACTGCTTGCAAATGGATTTTTTATGCTTTGCTGGAGCCTGTCTGTCATGGCAACGCAACTACGCCCAGAAATAGACGTCTTTATCGTCGAGATGGCAGAACGTCATGGATTTGAAGAGTCCGAACTTAAAAGCATATTCAGTAAAACTCGATTTCAACCGGCTATTATCAGTGCGATTTCCCGCCCGAACACATCAAGACCATGGTATGAATACCGTCCCATTTTTGTCAACCCGAGACGCGTTGCGGATGGTGTCACTTTCTGGAACAACAATGCTAGGACGCTAGAACGGGCAAGCAAGAAGTTTGGTGTCCCCGAAGAAATTATTACAGCGGTGATCGGGGTAGAAACTATTTATGGAGCACAGACTGGCAGGCATAGCGTACTGGATGCGTTGACAACTTTAGCGTTTAATTATCCGAGGCGCGCTGAATTCTTTCGTGGTGAATTGGAACAATACTTGTTGCTTACTCGAGAGCAAGGTGCAAACATGCTCAGTATCAAGGGCTCCTATGCTGGTGCAATAGGTATCCCACAATTCATGCCTAGTAGCTACCGTAACTACGCGGTAGATTTTGACAGTGATGGCAAGATCGATTTGTCGGACAATGCTGCTGATTCGATAGGTAGTGTGGCCAACTACTTGATAGCTCACGGATGGGAGATTGGCGGCCCAGTGGCAACGCGTGCGCGAATCAGTGGTGACAACTATCACAAGACTTTGGTAACGGGATACAAGCCTCTCCATACAATGGAGAAAATGAGAAAACTGGGAATTACACCGTTGATAGACGTCCCCGATGAACGTCAAGCTATGTTGATCGAACTAAAAAATGACAGCGAGATGGAATACTGGTTAGGTTTCAATAATTTCTACGTTATCACCCGCTACAATCATAGCGTTCGTTACGCCATGTCGGTGCTGCAACTATCCGAAGAAATACGCGCAGCACGAAATACTGAGGAAGCGCTCTAACAACACGTCTGCTTACAAATGCCAGATCACAAAATTACGGCGCAGTTTGGCTGAATGCCACTACATGATCCACCTCCAGTTTAATGCCAATATTCTCGCCGACGGCGTGATTATGATGGCTTGGCACCAGTGAAAGCGCGGTACTACCCCCGGGTAGCCGTAGAGTATATAAAATCTCAGCGCCGCGAAAGGCTTTGTGCACTACCTGCGCCTGTAGAGAACTGGCATCATCATGCACAATATCGTCTGGACGTACTAGTACGTCAACGTAACATCCTTCGCCACACACACGACAATCCGATGAGCATTGATGTGAAATATCTGCTGTCAGAATCCCCAGTTCGATCTCGACATGGCGTGAGTCAAGAACCCTACCAGAAAGAAATACACCCTGTCCTACAAAATTTGCAACGAAGCGGCTAGAGGGCCGATGGTAGAGGTTATAGGCAGTGTCCCATTGTATGATTTCGCCGTGATGCATGACACCAATCTCGTCTGCAATAGCAAAAGCCTCGTTCTGATCGTGCGTTACAAGAATAGCCGTAGCGCCCTGGCTTTTGAGGATGTCGCGCACCTCTAAGCTCAAACGTTCACGCAGGTTCACATCCAGATTAGAGAAAGGCTCATCCAACAATAGCAAATCAGGCCGTGGAGCCAATGCGCGTGCTAGTGCTACACGCTGCTGCTGACCTCCGGAGAGCTCGTGAGGATAATTGTTTGCCACATCGGCAAGACTCACGGTCTGAAGCATTTCAGTCACGCGTAGCGTACGCTCTGTGTGATGCATGCGATGCAACCCAAAGTCGATATTAGCAGCTACAGTGAGATGTGGAAACAATGCATAATCCTGAAACACCATTCCGATGTGCCGCTGCTCCGGTTGCAAAGAAAACCCAGAACTATTCACCTTCACATCGTTCAGTAAAATCTCTCCTGCCGCTATCGGCTCAAATCCGGCAATGCAGCGTAAGACCGTAGTCTTTCCGCATCCACTTGGTCCCAAGAGGCAGCCGATCACACCCTTTTTAAGCGCGAGCGACAAATTGTTAACCACTACCTGATCACCGTAGGCTTGATATATATTTGTTAACTCGAGTAGTGAGGCATCCATGAAATTATTTTTCAGTTTGTCGCGTAAGCAATACTATTGGAATCAGCCCTGCCAGCACTAGCGCCACTGCGGGCAAAGCTGCTTGCTCCCACTCACCTTCAGAAGTCATTTCAAAAATTCGCACCGCAAGTGTGTCCCAACCAAAGGGTCTGGTCATTAGGGTAATAGGCATTTCTTTCATAACATCCACAAACACTAGTGTAACAGCGGTAAATATTCCGCCTTTTAAGATCGGCAAATGTACGCGCTTTAACATGGCCCATCCGTTTAACCCAAGCCCCATTGAGGCTTCATCTATGCTGAAAGTAATACGTTGCATAGCGCTATCTATGGGGTAATGGGCAACTGCGAGAAAACGGGTCATGTAGGCAATTAACATGGCTGCAAGCGTACCCTGAATTAAAAGTCCGGTTTCGATATGAAATAGTTGCATAGCCATTTCGCTCAACCAGTTATCCAGCCATGCGAGTGGAATAAAAATCCCTACTGCTAGAACTACACCAGGCAGGGCATAGCCTATAGTGGCAATGCGC
>JAZGCR010000028.1:0-8598 GCA_036477105.1 Nitrosomonadaceae bacterium
CTGGCCACACTGCTTTATCTGCTGATTTTTTCCCATGTGCTAGAAGAACACGTGCAGGCTTACCCCGACGTGGCGTACACGGTTTTCCTGATCCCGGGCCTAGTGATGATGGCCATGCTGCAAAATGCTTTTACCAATTCGGCATCTAGTCTGATTCAGTCAAAGGTATCCGGTAGTATTGTGTTTGTCTTATTGTCGCCACTGTCTTACATAGAAATATTTCTGGCCTATGTGCTGGCATCGGTAGTACGTGGATTGCTAGTGGGGATGGGTGTTTATCTGGCGACACTGATTTTTTTTGAATTGCCGTTACGATCACTTTTGTGGATCTTTCTATTTGCCTTGATGGGCAATGGATTACTCGGAGCGTTGGGTATTATTGCCGCTATCTGGGCTGAAAAATTTGATCAGCTTGCTGCATTTCAGAATTTAGTTA
Organism: Nitrosomonadaceae bacterium; assembly: GCA_036477105.1. GTDB lineage: Bacteria > Pseudomonadota > Gammaproteobacteria > Burkholderiales > Nitrosomonadaceae > BJGV01. Next base: position 437 of record JAZGCR010000028.1, read on the forward strand.
TCTTGCCACTGACGTTCTTATCCGGTGTGTTTTATACAATCCATTCGTTGCCACCCTTCTGGGAAAATTTGTCCCACTTCAATCCTTTTTTCTATGTGATAGACGGTTTTCGCTACGGCTTCTTCGGCGTTTCAGATATTTCACCCTATGTCAGTCTTGCGATTGTGGCGGCGTGCTTTCTAGCAGTATCATGGATGACATTGCAAATGCTCAAGACCGGTTACAAGCTTCGCCAATAAAATTTTTGCTCTTTATGAATCGATACAAAGCAATTGAAATGCGTTGAATATTATTCGAAGAAAGGAGTCCAGAATGGTTACACCAGAAAGCATAAAAACTCATATTGAAACCACCTTACCGTGTAAGCTGGTGCATGTGGAGGGTGACGACGGCCAACATTTCAATGTTATTATTGTCAGCACTGAATTTCGAGGCAAGAACATGGTGCAGCAGCATCAACTGGTTTACCGCGCGCTAGGGAAAAGAATGGAGCAAGAGATTCATGCCTTGTCCATGAAAACGCTGACACCAGAACAGTGGGCAGAAAGTAATCAGAGCTAGGGTTAGCGTTTTTCACCCAACCAGACTGGTTATGTAGAAGCTGTTAGATGTAGTTAAATTAAAAATGCAGTAACGTGAATGGCATATGATTCCTATGTTGATTGAGTTTCATAAATTTATCTAGAGTTTGCGTTACTTGAAAAGAAAGAAAATGGCCCTATATCAATTACTGAGAACTGTTGCAAGTATTTCCAGTATTGTTAGTAGGAAATAATTTATATGGAGGCTATTATGACAATTACTCGTTATGAACCGTTGGGCTGGCTAAATCAATTACAAAGAGAGCTGGAGCGCACTGCTATATGGGGCTCCAGTGATGGATCTATGGCCACAGCAGCGTGGGCGCCGGCTGTAGATATCAAGGAGGAGTCTGATAAATATGTTGTGCATGCAGATCTTCCAGGAGTCAAGCCTGAGGAAACAGATGTGAGCATGGAAGATGGAGTTCTTACCATCAAGGGCGAAAAGAGAACTGAAGCAAAAACCGAAAAAGAAGGCTGCAAACGGGTTGAACGAACTTATGGTTCTTTCCACCGGCGTTTTAGCTTGCCCGATACGGCAAATTCGGATGCGATATCAGCAAAATCTAAAGATGGTGTACTAGAGATCATTATTCCGAAGCGGGAAGCTGCCCAGCCAAAGAAAATTGCTGTTACATCCGTCGAATAAATTAAAGCAGAATGAAATGGGGCCCGAGGGCCCCATTTCTTATGGCTAGTTATACGACCGGCTTCATCACCATTCGCATTTTTTGCATTGCTTTGACTTCGATTTGGCGGATACGCTCAGCGGATACTCCCAACTCATCAGCGAGTTTATGAAGTGTTACAGCGCCCTTTTCCCGCAGCCAGCGGGCCTCGATAATGCGACGGCTACGCGTATCTAAATTAGCCAGTGCTTGTTCCAATCCTTTGTCCCGCAGTTGCCTATTTTGTTGGGTTTCCAACACCTGTGAAGGTTCAGAACCGTTGGTAAGATAAGCGATGGGACTGTGACCGTATGTCTCATCATTGTCTTGGGACAGAGGCTCAATCGAAATGTCACGTCCGCTAAAGCGAGTTTCCATTTCCACCACTTCTTCGGCTTTGACGCCCAATTGCTTTGCCACGGCATTAACTTCTTCCGGGTTCATAGTGTCCAAACCTTGTTTCATGCTTCGCAGGTTAAAGAAAAGTTTGCGTTGTGCTTTTGTAGCTGCAATTTTTACTAGCCGCCAGTTTCGTAGTATGAACTCCTTGATTTCCGCCTTGATCCAGTGTACTGCGAACGATACTAGTCGTACACCACGTTCTGGGTCATAGCGTCTGACCGCTTTCATCAACCCAATATTACCCTCCTGAATCAGGTCAGCTTGTGGCAGGCCATAGCCTTTGTAGCCGCGAGCGATGGAAACTACCACGCGCAAGTGGGATAGCACTAGTTGGCGTGCGGCGTTTATGTCACCCTCGTCCCTCAGTCGTCGTGCGAGACAGATTTCCTCTTCCTGGGAAAGAATAGGAAAACATCTAGCAGACTGGATATAGCTTTCAATACTGCCGCTAGTTGCAGGTATCGCTAAATCAAAAGTCATTGTATCCCCTCATGTTTTAGTAGCGCTCATTTTAGCACTCTAGTACTGTGAGTGCTAATTGTTTCGAAAAGTTCCCAGGGGCAGCACGATAACCTTTTGAACTATTTAGGCTCTATTTGCCAGAGATGACTTGCAACTGACAACCACGCTCCTAACCAGCCTAGCCAGGATGAAAATAGTAACAGACTGATACTGTCTTCGAAAGAAAGATGGTATAAGTGCAACTCGACCGCATAGAGCTGTACCAAATTCGTCAATTCGCTATTTATTAAGTAAATTACCATAGCGATGATAAGCCATGCAATAACTCCCCCTGCTACCCCTTGAATTGCACCAAAGTAAAGAAATGGGCGGCGTATGAAGTCACTGGTTGCGCCAATCAACTTTGACACCTCGATCTCGTCACGTTTCGTAAGAATTTGTAAACGAATGGTGTTGAAAGTTACTACTATTAACGCAAAACTCAGTAGGGCAGTAAGCATCAGTACTGCTAGCTGCCCAAGTTTGAGTAATGCGTCTAACCGCTTCGTCCAGGCAGAGTCGAGTTGTACATGTTCTGCCTTGGGCCACTTCTGTATTTCGGCACGTAATTGCTCTAGTACTTCGGTTGCGGCACTCTTGACATTAATTATGAAAGCATCGGGCAGCGGATTTTGCGTTAAGCTATCCACTACGTCTGTCAGCCCACTTCCTTGCATAAGCTGTTTTAAAGCGCTGTCCTTGGAAATGAACTGGAAATTAGCTACTTGCGGATGTTGCTTTAGGCGTGATTCAATTTTCGCTATCGTAGCTTTGTCTGCATCTAGGTCTAGAAACAGGCTTAATTGTGGTGCCCCTGACGACGTCTGCCCCGAAAAGGTTTGAAGGTTTCCTAGCAGCATATAAACCCCTGTGGGTAGACTAAAGGCAACCCCTATTACGGTAATGTTGAGTAGGCTGGCAAACGGCGTGCTTGCTAACCGCCGCAGTGCTAGGAAAAAGGCATGCCAGTGATGAGAAAGCCATGCGTTCAAGTCGCTAGTTCCCCGTGATTTAGGGCTAGAATGCGTTGCTGGGAGCCGCCAAGTAACCCTGTATCAGGGATGGCGATTAGAACCGTTACTCCCACCTGATGAAACGACTTGAACATATTCATGATGTCCCTAGTGTAGTCAGCATCAAGATTAGCAGTCGGCTCATCAGCGATCAGAATAGAGGGGCGATTAACTACAGCACGGGCAATACATAATCGCTGCCGTTCACCACCAGAGAGTGTAATAGGGCGCGCTTTTTCCCTATTCAGCAATCCCACCTTGTCGAGAGCAGCGCGCACTCGGCCGGTTGCTGACCAGTGATCAAAACCGCAGATTTGCAACGGCAATAATACGTTATCGAATACGGAGCGATCGAACAAAATCTTTTGATCCTGGAAAACTATCCCGAGATTGCGCCGCAGAAATGGAATTGCACGGCTCTTGAGCGTACTAACATTCTTGTTGTTAACAATGATGCCGCCGGTGGTGGGACGTTCGATAGCAGCAATCAGCCTCAAAAGTGTGCTTTTGCCAGCGCCTGAATGTCCGGTAATAAAGACCATCTCTCCCAGTTTAATGGTAAAAGCAATGTTCTTCAGCGCATCGAACCCGTTTGGATAACGCTTATAGACGTTACTGAAGCTGATCATATTGAAAAGTCTCCAAATTACGGAGGTACAGAGAGAAATATGGTGAAAATCAATCGAACAAGGCGTCCACAAATTCTCTTGCGTCAAATGGTCTTAAATCATCCATGCCCTCGCCTACTCCGATAAAGCGCAGTGGAATTGGGTTCTGCTGACGTTGCCTGGCGATAGCAGCGATTACGCCTCCCTTGGCGGTGCCATCGAGCTTAGTAAGTATAAGGCCTGTGACACTCAGCGCGTCATCGAACGCTTGTACCTGGCTAACCGCATTCTGGCCAGTGTTGGCATCCAGTACCAACAACACTTCATGTGGTGCGCCCGGATTAGCTTTAGCAATGACGCGCTTCACCTTTTTAATTTCCTCCATTAGGTGTAACTGTGTGGCTAGACGCCCAGCAGTGTCTGCCAATAGGATGTCTATACTGCGTGCCTTGGCAGCGTTGATCGCATCGAATATCACTGCTGCCGGATCACCTTTTTGCTGATCGCTGCTTTCCTGTGAAATGACGGAAACATTGTTGCGCTCACCCCAAGTCATGAGCTGCTCACGCGCAGCGGCACGGAAGGTATCACCAGCGGCAAGCAGCACTGATTTCTCTTGAGACCGAAAGTAATGGGTAAGTTTGCCGATGGAGGTGGTTTTCCCCGAACCGTTTACTCCCGCCAGCATGATGATGAACGGTTTTTCCGTGCTAGTATCAAGGGGACGTGCAAGCGGTGCAAGCAACGCAATCAGCGCTTCTTTTAGTGCTCCTTTTAATTGCGTTGCATCGGTCAGACCATCTTGCTTGACTCGCTTACGTAGCGTATCCAGTAACCAAGTAGTTGCATTTATGCCAATATCGGCGGTGAGCAGTACAGTTTCTAATTCTTCGTAGATGGCTTCATCTATCTTGCCACCATCGAGTACGTTGGATAACTGTTTGCTCAGATTCTCCCGGGTTCGGGAGAGGCCTCGTCTGACGTTGGCTGCCCAGTTGGTGGTCAAAGTCTCGGCGGGGGCAGAGTCATTCTTAGATTTGAAGAAACTTAGCATTCTGGTAGGCTGTCATATTAGTTGTAGTTCGTAGTTGGAATATGTAAGTAAGATTTTATTCCGTTTACTTAAACTTGGGCTATTAAAAAATGAAATTTAGTTCCTGTGCCATTTTCCATTCTCTTGGATTGCAGGCCGCCGCTTTGGTGCTGGCTTCACTGGTTTCGTTTGAGGCTTTTGCTAATCCACACGAATACATGCTTGCCAACGGCCTTAAGCTGATTGTCAGGGAAGACCACCGCTCACCAGTAGTTGTCTCTCAAATCTGGTACAAGGCAGGTAGCGTTGATGAGTTGAACGGTACCACAGGTGTCGCCCATGTGCTGGAGCATATGATGTTTAAGGGAACAAAAAAAGTTAGCGGTGGCGAATTCTCTAAGCAAATCGCAGCAGTTGGTGGGCGCGAGAATGCATTTACCTCTCGCGATTACACTGCGTATTTCCAGCGATTGCACAAATCCAAGCTACCGTTAGCAATGAATCTGGAAGCTGACCGGATGCGTAACTTGAGATTGACCAAAGAAGAGTTTGCCAAAGAAATCAAGGTAGTGATGGAGGAGCGGCGGCTACGCACTGATGATCAGCCTCGCTCACTGGTATATGAGAAAATGATGGCCATCGCATATCAATCACATCCATACAGACGCCCGATTATTGGTTGGATGAACGACTTGGAGAACATGAGTGTTCGTGACGCTCAGGAGTGGTATGACCGTTGGTATGCGCCCAACAACGCTGTGTTGGTAGTGGCGGGAGACGTTAACCCGGATGATGTATTTTCCTTGGCGCAAAAATATTATGGCAAGATTAAATCTCGGCCACTATTATCTTTGGCTTCACGTAAGCCACAGGTTGAGCCGCTACAAGCTGGGATCAAACGGTTGATAGTAAAGGCTCCAGCACAGCTTCCTTACCTCGTAATGGGCTATCATGCGCCGGTGTTGCGCGATGCTGATGCTGACTGGGAGCCTTATGCACTGGAGATGCTTGTAGGGGTGTTGGATGGTAACGAATCTGCTCGACTCAATAAGGAGCTAGTGCGTGAGAAACACATTGCTAGTTCGATAAGTGCAGACTACGATTCTACTGGGCGTGGTCCCGGTATGTTTTTTCTCAACGGTACACCAAGTGAAGGGAAATCGGTGGCGGAACTGGAAGTGGCCTTGCGTAGTGAGATTGAAAAACTTATACGTGATGGTGTGACTGAAGAGGAGCTTACACGCGTTAAGGCTCAGGTGGTGTCTGGCCACGTATTTCAGCTTGATTCGATATTCTACCAAGCGATGCAGATCGGCCAGTTGGAGTCTGTCGGGCTATCTTATCGCGATCTTGATACGATTTTAAAAAAGCTACAGGCCGTTACTGCCGAGCAAGTACGCGATGTAGCAATGAAATATTTGATAGAGGACAGTTTGACAGTGGCAGTGCTTGATCCACAGCCACTGGAACAAAAATCTTTCATTGCTCCGCCCAATGGATCGCGACATTAAGCGCAAAAGTTAAAATCATATTTGGATGAACATTACTAAAGATATATAGATTATTCGGACTTCGTCCGATTTGAGAGGCACTTAAAAAGGGGTTTTCGATGCAAGTGGTGCGCTTTTTATTTATCCTGCTCATGGGCATTTACTCTCAATGGGCGCTTGCCATTCTTCCCATCCAACACTGGCAAACACCTTCTGGTGCACGGGTATATTTTGTCGAGAGTCGTGGTTTGCCGATACTCGATATAAGCGTGAATTTCAGTGCAGGCAGTAGTGCCGATACGCCCGAGAAATCAGGTTGTGCTAGTTTGACATTGCATCTGCTTGATCTTGGAGCAGGCGGCTTGTCTGAAGACAAAATTTCCAAGGCATTAGCCGATGTTGGTGCGCAATTAAGCGCCCATTTCGATCGGGATCGTGCTGTTGTTTCGCTACGAACTTTAAGCAGTAAACGTGAACGCGATCAAGCGCTGGACATCCTCTCTAGAGTGATACAACACCCAGAGTTCCCCGAAAACACTTTGAAACGAGAAAAAGTACGAGTGATCGCAAGATTGAAAGAAGCAGAAACCAAACCTGACTATATTGCGAATCGTACACTAATGAAAATGCTATATGGTAATCATCCCTACGGGTTACGCGGTTCGGGTGAAGTGGCTACATTAAATACGTTGCGGCGCAGGGATTTGGTGGATTTCTATCAATCTCACTATGCGGCTACGAATGCGGTAGTGTCAATCATGGGTGATGTTAGTCGTACCGAAGCGGCTGCCATTGCCGATTCTCTGTCAAAGGATTTGCCACAGGGTAAAGCTGGCAATAATTTGCCACCAGTGGTAAAGCCCATAGCGGGCACTAAAAGAATTACTCATCCTGCGACGCAAAGCCATATTCTGTTGGCTTATCCGGGACTACAGCGTGATGACCCTGATTATTATCCACTGTTAGTCGGGAATTACATACTTGGCGGTGGTGGATTTGCATCGCGTTTGATGGAGGAAATTCGTCAAAAACGTGGGCTAGCCTACAGTGTTCGCAGCAGCTTTTATCCACTAAAGCAGGCAGGCCCATTCCAGATCGGCCTGCAGACCAAGAAGGAGCAGTCTGAGGAGGCCCTAAGGATTACTCGAAAGGTGTTAGCTGATTTTATAGCTGGCGGTCCAACTGAGAAGGAATTGGTTGCAGCTAGAGGGAACATCGTTGGCGGTTTTCCTCTGCGCATAGACAGTAATAAGAAAATCATGGGGTATCTTGCCCTGATAGGTTTCTATAATCTCCCTCTCACCTACTTGGATGACTACGTGAGTGCGGTGGATAAAGTAACCGTGGAGCAGATTAAGGAGGCTTTCCAGCGACGTATCCGCCCAGAAGGGATGGTAACGGTTGTTGTGGGAGCAGCGGAAGAGAAATAGAAAAATATTTTCAAAGACAGTCTGTTTGTAAATGCTTTCTCCAAAATTCCTTACTGAGTGCCCTTAATTCAAAACAAAATTCGTGTAATCGGCGGTAAATGGCGCAGTCGTGTAATTATGTTCCCACGTAGCGCCGGTTTGCGCCCTACGCCTGATCGGGTACGCGAGACGGTTTTCAACTGGTTAGGACAGGATATGAGTGGTAGAACTTGCCTTGATTTGTTCGCTGGTAGCGGAGCGATGGGCATTGAAGCCGCATCCCGCGGGTCCGAGCGAGTAGTGATGGTAGAATCTAGTCCTACGGTATATAGTGCGTTGCAGACCAGTTTGCAAAAACTGCGAGCAGATCAAGTAGAATTGCTGATGATGGATGCGCTAGAATTCATCATGTTTGACCAGCGGCTATTTGACGTGATTTTTCTAGATCCACCTTATC
>JAZGCR010000029.1:0-2555 GCA_036477105.1 Nitrosomonadaceae bacterium
TCCGAATATTATCGGGCTTTATATTCTAGCACCAGAGGTGAAGCGAGATCTTAAAGAATATCTGCAAACACTTAAAAAATAAAAATAAACATAGCACTTGATCTCTTCTGATTTTTTATTGACGTTATCCATAATGTTTTCTATAAAGGGATAAATTTCTTAGGGAGAAAAATTATGGGGAAATTTCGATTAAAGGACTATTTCAATAAAGAATGTTTCGGCCTTTTTGGGGCTGGAAGTGATGTGTTGATTGGCGTGTTTTCTTCCGCGATGTTGCTTTCGTCTGGTTCTACACTCGTTTAGAAAACCTTAATGACATCTTCTATTTTTGTAAGAATTTTAGATCTGTAGTATTTTTCTTGTTTTTCTCTGTTAACTATTCATTAGTATAGATATGGATACGGTTTCGGTACGATGTTGTATTGTGGGAGCTGGCCCAGCTGGAGTAGTTTTGGGATTGCTACTAGCTCGCGCAGGTGTCGAAGTGCTAGTTTTAGAAAAGCACGCAGATTTTCTGCGTGCTTTTCGTGGAGATACAATTCATCCATCAACGTTGGAGGTTATTTATGAACTTGGGCTCCTCGAAGGGTTATTGCTGCTGCCACATCAGAAAGTGTCACAGATTAAAGCACAACTTGGTAATTTAGCACATACAGTAGCAGATTTCATTCACCTGCAAACCCAATGTCGTTTCGTTGCATTAATGCCGCAATGGGATTTTCTTAATTTTCTTACTCTGGAGGCAGCTCGATACCCAATATTTCATCTGCGCATGCAAGCCGAAGTTACCGGACTTATTGAGGAAAAAGAGCATATTGTTGGACTTAATGCAATATCTTCGGGTAGGCTAATGGCGGTACGTACAAATCTGGTCGTGGGAGCCGATGGACAGCACTCAGTTGTCCGGACCCAGGCTAACTTGAAGGTGCAGGATTTTGGTGCGCCTATGGATGTTCTGTGGTTTAAGCTTACACGGCAATCTGGTGATCCTAAAGATCCAGTAGGCCGGTTTGACACTGGGCGGGTTTTTATTATGCTGAATCGAGGTGGGTACTGGCAGTGTGGCTTCGTGATCCCGAAAGGGTCACTCAGGCAGATTCGAGAGCGAGGGCTACCGGCGCTCCGCGATGATATCGTGAAACTTGCACCATTTGTAACTGACCGTGTTGGTAAGCTCCAAGATTGGGAAGAAATTAAGTTGCTAACCGTTCAAGTCGATCGGTTACGTCAGTGGTATCGCCCGGGGCTTCTTTGCCTTGGAGATGCTGCGCATGCTATGTCCCCGATTGGCGGTGTTGGCATTAACCTCGCAATTCAGGATGCAGTAGCCGCGGCGAACTTATTGGCTGGCCCACTGCGCTCAAATCGGCTTACCACGGAGGATCTACGCCGAGTTCAAAGTCGGCGAGAGTGGCCAACGCGTGTAACGCAACAGATACAGCTTTCCATACAGAATCGTGTTATCAGTCGGGTGCTGCGGGACGGCAGCCCACTCTCACCACCTTTCCTCCTCCGACTTTTAGCACGGTTCCCGTTTTTACGTCGGCTTCCTGCTCAGTTGATTGGAATCGGGTTTTGCCCAGAGCATGTAAGTACGCCTTGTGTGCGACTGAACTGAGGTAGGACCTAATTCTTTTGTGAAAGAGTATTAGTGCATGCTTCTTTTTGATTCCTACAATCTATCTGACGACCTACGGTCCAACTTACGTCGCTCTTTTTTGCGTCGCTCATGGGCCCTAGTAGTAAGAACGGCGCAAGGGGCGTGCCTGATGACGTACTCTGCAACACTTCCGAGGGTAAGTCGTTTCCATCCACTATAGCCATGTGTTCCGAGGACGATTAAATCCGCTTTGAGTTCGGTGGCAACACGAACAGTCGCTTCGCCAGCGCGGCCTTCAGTAAAAATAGTATCAACTTTAATATCAAACTGTTCTTTTAATTTATTAAGAGTGTCTTTTCCTCGTTGTTTGGTATCTTCAAGGTCATCAACTACTTCGTCGAATCCTGGCTTTAGGTAATATTGCGCTGGAACATTCCACACTGCTATATCAAATACGTGCAGGGGTATGAGCTCTGCTTTTAGGGTCTTGGCTAACCACACGGCATATAAGCTTGCATCTTTAGCAGTGTCTGAAAAATCAGTGGCCAAGATGATCTTTTTAATGGGTGCCCGCATCAGTACTCTCCTTATTGTTGAATTCAATTTTAGACATGAATCTATACCATGTTTTCACCCTGTGTAAATGTAACATGTATTTTTCTTGGTACTAGTTTGGAGGTAGTGGTGGATTTCCTGGAGGAGGAGGGGGAATACTTATGTTCTGATAACTGTTACCGCTCCTGACTGGGTTCTCTAGGATTTGACCGTGCACAGGCACACGATGGCCCTGTGCGTACATGCATTGTACATAGTTGTTGTCATAACGATGCTGAGCAATTCGTCCTGAAATACCTGCGTTGCCGGTTCCAATTAATCCTCCTGCGATTAGGCCACTACCCGCACCAATAGCGGCCCCGCTTCCAGCGTGCCCGCTTCCAGCTCCAATAAGAGCGCC
>JAZGCR010000003.1:0-4318 GCA_036477105.1 Nitrosomonadaceae bacterium
GACGGTTACGTTGGGTTTCCAGATCATGGTATTTCAGAGAATTCCTATCAAATAAAAGTTCAGTATATTAGGACTGCTGCAGAAAACGAATGTATTACGTGAACCGTACTGGTAATGACTGCTTTTACTTTAGAGGTAGATAGGTCTTTATTCTAACTTCTTGGTCAAGAGAAAGGAATGAGGATACGGGCAGATAAGGAAGTAAGGTGGACACGCTTATGGCAGAGAGAAATTTCCTTAACTATTGCGTTTTTGGCGGAAGCGTTTTTGGCGGAAGATGTGGAAGGTATCAAACTACTTACTTCGTATTTAAAGTCGTAACGCATCAGCCAAAATAAAATTTAGAAATTACTCTTGGGTGAAAAGACCTCAATCGTTATTAAGCACTTCCGCGTTTTTCACTAAAACACAGGTAGAATAATACAGTTTATTTGTATCTATAATTTAAGACATTAAAAATACCTTTTAGGAGACCATATGCACATGTATCAGCACATTAAGACGCCAGTTGAAGGCGAGAAAGTTTGTGTTAATAAAGATTTTTCTTTGAATGTGCCAGATTGTCCGATCATTCCATACATTGAGGGTGACGGTATTGGTGTGGACATTACACGAGTGATGCAGAGTGTTGTGAATTCAGCTGTGAATGTAGCTTACGGCGGTAAACGTAGGATTTCTTGGATGGAGATTTACGCTGGTGAAAAATCCACGCATGTATACGGTAAAAATGTGTGGTTGCCAGACGAGACACTGCAAGCTGCAAAAGAATATGTGGTCTCTATTAAGGGCCCGTTAACGACGCCCGTAGGTGGCGGCATTCGCTCAATCAACGTGGCGTTACGCCAGAAATTAGACTTATTTCTATGCTTGCGTCCAATACGTTATTTACAGGGCGTTCCGAGTCCACTAAAAACTCCAGAGAAGACTGACATGGTAATTTTTCGTGAAAACTCAGAAGATATTTATGCTGGTATCGAATGGGAATCTGGTTCAAATGAAGCGAATAAGGTTATTGATTTTTTAATAAAGGATATGGGAGTCACAGAGATACGCTTCCCACAAACATCCGGCATTGGCATCAAACCGGTGTCAAGAGAAGGCACCGAAAGGTTAGTGCGCAAGGCTATTCAGTACGCGATAGATAATAAGCAAAGGTCAGTCACATTGGTACACAAAGGCAATATTATGAAATTTACAGAGGGGGCATTCAAGAACTGGGGATATGCGTTGGCAGCGAGAGTATTTGGTGCCGAGTTACTTGATGGGGGCCCGTGGATGATTCTGTCAGAGAATAAAGGTGGAGTCATTATCAAGGACATGATTGCTGACGCTTTTTTACAACAGATTCTACTACGCCCAGAGGAATACGATGTGATTGCCACTCTGAATCTGAACGGGGACTATATTTCTGATGCTCTGGCGGCACAGGTGGGGGGTATTGGTATGGCACCAGGTGCCAATCTCAGTGATTCAATTGCAATGTTCGAAGCAACTCATGGCACTGCGCCAAAATACGCCGGCAAGGATCAAGTTAATCCTGGGTCAATTATTCTGTCGGCAGAAATGATGCTGCGGCACATAGGTTGGATTGAGGCCGCTGAGCTGATCATTCACGCAATGGAGAAGACGATACAAGATAAGATCATGACCTATGACTTGGCGCGACAGATGACTGGTGTGCAGAAGGTATCTTGCTCAACATTTGGCCAGGCTCTAGTCAAGCGTATGGGTTGAACTAGTTTAATTTCATAAATAAAAAGAGCCCCCTGACATGAAACTGGCAAGGGGCCTGTTAATCCTATGATTACAAACTGATTACGGTGCATCTGCACCAGTTGGGAATCGTTAGGGAGTTTGAATATTTGATGCTTGTTTACCCTTTGGTCCTTGGGTAACTTCGAAGCTAACCTTCTGGCCTTCTTTGAGCGTTTTGAATCCTGACATGTTAATTGCGGAGAAGTGTGCGAATAAATCTTCGCTACCATCATCGGGAGTGATAAAACCGAAACCCTTAGAGTCATTGAACCATTTTACTGTACCTGCTGCCATTTTTCCTATCCTATAAAAAAACCGGGCCCGAAACCCGAACACTGTTTGAATTTCAAGACCGCAAACGGCTGTAACCGGTACTGCAGAGAACTTGAAGCCAAACTCCAAGGTCATTTTTACGCAAATCTAGTGCTCAAGTCAAGTAGTCATTCGATATTTTATAAAATAGCAACATAATTATTTCCTCAAGAGACTTGAAATTTTTGCCGTAATCGATAAATATATTGGTAAGAGTTTGTTTAGGTAGTGCGCCTCTACTGATGAACAGATAGGATAGACTAGACAGTCATGGTAACGAGAGATCATGAAGACGTTGTACTGGAGGTTAAGAAGAGTAAAATCAAGCCACCACCAATGTTTAAAGTAATTTTGCTGAATGATGACTTCACACCAATGGAATTTGTGGTGGTGGTGTTGCAGACTTTTTTTTCTAAGAGCCAAGAACAGGCGACACAAATTATGTTAAAAGTCCATATGGAAGGGGTTGGTGTGGGTGGTGTCTATCCAAGCGATGTGGCTGTTACCAAGGTTAAACAGGTTGTTACGTTTGCTAGGAAGCATCAGCATCCGCTAAAGTGCGTGATGGAGGAAACTTGAAATGATCGCTCAAGAGCTTGAGGTAAGTTTACACATGGTATTTGTCGAATCAAGACAGAAACGCCATGAGTTTATTACAGTAGAGCACCTGTTGTTGGCGATGCTCGACAATCATACTGCTGCTGAGGTATTGCGCGCCTGTTCAGTCGACATTGGTGATCTGCGAAAATTTTTAGTGATACACGTTACAGAGAACACACCTACGATAGGTGGTAGTGAGGAAGTGGACACTCAGCCTACGCTTGGATTCCAACGCGTGATCCAGCGTGCGATCTTGCATGTCCAATCCTCGGGCAAGAAAGAAGTTACCGGTGCAAACGTACTGGTAGCGATATTTGGTGAAAAAGATTCCCACGCAGTTTATTTTCTGCACCAGAGAGGTGTGACTCGACTTGACGTGGTCAATTATATTTCCCATGGAATCAGTAAAGTTCATCAAGGTAATGTCACCAAGACTGAAAGTGAGAGTGATATCGATCAGGAGTTGGGTGTAGGTGGCGCGCTCGAAAGCTATACCATAAACCTTAATACTCAGGCGTTGGCAGGCAAGATTGATCCCCTGATTGGGCGTGGAACGGAACTAGAGCGTGTAATACAAACACTGTGCCGTCGTCGCAAGAATAATCCGCTTTTGGTGGGTGAAGCGGGAGTAGGCAAGACGGCTATCGCTGAGGGCTTAGCACGGCAAATTACCAAAAGTGATGTACCAGAGGTTCTTGCTCACCACCAGATTTACGCTCTAGACATGGGCGCATTACTGGCTGGCACCAAGTACCGTGGCGATTTCGAGCAACGCCTGAAAGCAATACTAAAACAGTTGCTCGATGATCCCAATGCCATCTTGTTTATTGATGAAATTCACACTCTGATAGGCGCAGGTGCGGCATCAGGTGGTACGCTCGATGCCTCTAATCTGCTTAAGCCAATGCTCAACACTGGCCAGTTGAGGTGCATCGGCGCCACTACTTACAGCGAGTATCGAGGGATTTTCGAGAAGGATCACGCTCTTTCACGACGCTTCCAGAAAATTGATGTGCCAGAAGCTAGCGTGGACGAGACTGTTACCATTTTGCGCGGCCTGAAATCTCGCTACGAGGCGCACCATGGTGTTAAATACACGGCTACTGCACTTACAACAGCAGCAGAATTATCGGCGCGTTTCATCAATGATCGACACTTACCGGATAAGGCGATAGACGTAATCGACGAGGCAGGAGCAGCTCAGCGGATTCTACCGAAATCAAAACAACGTAAGGTTATCAGCAAGCACGAGATAGAGAGTGTCATTGCGAAAGCCGCACGAATTCCGCCACGGAGCGTTTCCAGTGACGATCGCAATGCGCTGAAAACACTTGACCGTGATTTAAAGACCATGGTTTTCGGGCAGGATAAAGCTATCAATGCTCTAGCAGTGGCAATCAAGATGGCTAGAAGTGGCTTAGGTGACCCACAGAAGCCAGTCGGCTCGTTCCTCTTTTCCGGACCTACGGGTGTTGGCAAAACTGAAGTGGCGCGTCAGTTGTCTTATGCCATGGGCATCCAGTTGCACCGCTTTGACATGTCTGAATACATGGAGCTTCACGCAGTGTCCCGCCTGATCGGTGCGCCGCCTGGCTATGTTGGTTTTGACCAAGGTGGTTTGCTCACCGAGGCGATTATCAAGCAGCCCTAC
>JAZGCR010000030.1:0-3460 GCA_036477105.1 Nitrosomonadaceae bacterium
TTGCTAATAAACTCAACGGGAACATAACTGGGAAGAAACCACGGATGTCCGCGCATAACAAAACTAACATGAGAAGTATAAAGTGAAAGTAAAACGTGCTGGTATTGCTGATGACCTTGATGTAGTACAAATTTTTACTGATGGTGCTTGTAAAGGTAATCCTGGCATTGGTGGCTGGGGCGCCTTGATGCAATATGGCGGACAGACACGGAGGTTATCTGGAGGTGTAAAACTTACTACCAATAACCGGATGGAATTACTCGCAGTAATACGTGCTCTAGAAGCCTTAACACGACCATGCAAAGTACGTGTGCATACTGATTCTAAATATGTACAAAAGGGCATTAGTGAATGGATACATTCCTGGAAGAAACAAGATTGGCGCACTTCAGGTAGGAAACAAGTAAAAAATAATGATTTATGGAAACAACTTGATCAGCTTGCGCAACAGCACCTGATAGAATGGTTCTGGGTACGCGGTCATTCTGGGCATGATGGCAATGAACAAGCAGATAAACTTGCCAACCAAGGGGCAGAATCAGTTGTCAAAGAAAGATAATAATGCTGTGAAGAAAAACAGATAGTTATTTTTAGTTTGGGGTTGTCCTAGATAACGTCTAAAAGGTGTTATCTAGGACAACCCCTTTAGTTTTATTGATTAGGGACACTCATGCGCCAAGTTTTTCTTGATACTGAAACTACAGGCTTGGAATCTAAGTTGGGGCACCGTATTATCGAGATCGCTGCAGTAGAAATGCTTGGCCGAAGATTAACGGGCCGCCGATTTCACTATTACCTTAATCCTGAACGTGAAATTGAGGTTGGAGCATTGCAAGTACACGGGTTAACTAACGAGTTTCTTCAAGATAAACAAAAATTTATCGATATTACTAACGAGCTACTAGAGTTCATTGCCGATGCGGAACTTTTTATGCATAACGCGGCTTTTGATGTGAGTTTTCTTGATAATGAACTAGGGCTAGCAGAATTACATCCCTTGGAAAATTACTGCCATTCAATCACTGATACACTGAAAATGGCAAAAGAATTACACCCTGGCAAAAGAAACAACCTTGATGCTTTGTGTGAACGCTATCAGGTAAATAATTCCAAGCGCGTTTTGCATGGAGCGCTACTAGACGCAGAATTATTAGCCGATGTCTACCTTGCTATGACACGTGGACAAGAGAGTCTGGTAATGGAAGTATCTTCTCCACCGCTTGATGTCACCACAAACCAAAGTGACGTGCAATTGATAGTGCTGCCCGCTAATACGGCGGAATTGAAATTACATGCACAGCAACTGGAAATGATAGATCGTGAAAGTAAGGGTATGTGTTTGTGGAAACGTATTGAATCTAGTGCAGTGGAATGAGTAATGCTAGCAATTTGTCCCATGAATTTCGGAATGTGGTATCAGAGGGTGTCCAATGAGAACATCCATTCTTATCATATTGATAATAGCTCTTGCCACACTTCCATCAATCTGCAGTCCATATCGAACCTTCTTAAACTTCTCGAAACGCAAAAAAGTTAAATGCTGATAGCCTAGCTTTCTTTGAACCTTTTTTGTTCTGTCGAATGGTGGGCGGTACTGGGATCGAACCAGTGACTTCCACCGTGTGAAGGTGGCACTCTACCACTGAGTTAACCGCCCGAAAGAGGCGCAATTAGAGCATAAATCCTTCGTTATGGTCAACGCACAAGCGACGTAATGAGGAAGAAAGATATTTCCCAATGGAATCGCGTAAAATAGCGAACCTTCTAGAGTAACAATCGATATTTAATATGATCCGCACCCGTTTTGCCCCCAGCCCTACTGGCTATCTCCACATTGGCAGTGCACGTACTGCACTATTTTCCTGGGCTTATGCCCGTAGACACGGCGGCAAATTTATTCTACGGATTGAGGATACGGATCTTCAGCGCTCTACCATGCAATCTACCCAAGCAATACTTGATAGTATGGCCTGGTTGGGGCTTGATTACGATGAGGGGCCTTTTTATCAAATGCAACGATTAGCACGTTACCATGAGGCTGCAGAACAATTGCTGCGTTCTGGAAACGCATATTACTGCTATGCAAGCAAAGATGAGTTAGTTACGATGCGCGAACAGCAACGTGCTGCCGGCCTGAAACCAAGATATGATGGCCGCTGGCGAGATTCTAAACAGACCCCTCCTACTGGGGTTAAGCCGGTGGTACGCCTGAAGAACCCTTCCAGTGGAGATGTGGCCTTCAATGATTTAGTCAAAGGCCCGATTGTCATATCTAATAGCGAACTTGATGACCTGGTGTTGTTGCGTGCTGACGGCGTACCAACTTACAATTTCGGTGTAGTACTAGACGACCTAGACATGAATATCAGCCATGTAATTCGTGGCGACGATCATATCAACAATACACCACGCCAAATCAATATTCTCAAGGCACTTGGCGAACCATTGCCACAATATGCACATGTGCCGATAATAATGGGGGTTGATGGAGAGCGTCTTTCTAAGCGTCACGGCGCAGTTTCAGTAATGCAATATCGTGATGATGGCTACCTACCCGAAGCCTTAATAAATTATCTAGCACGACTCGGCTGGTCGCACGGCGATGAAGAAATATTTAGCCGCGAACAACTAGTTAAGTGGTTTGACCTACCATCTGTCAATTGCTCCCCAGCCAAATTTGATCCGGAAAAATTACGGTGGATCAATCAGCACTATCTCAAAAAAGCAACTGATGCCCACTTGGCAGAGCTAGTTACACCTCTACTTGAAGCAAATGACTGTAATGTCACTACTGGGCCAGATTTACAAAAGATAGTAAGCGTTTTAAAGGAAAGAATTAGTACAATAACGGAACTTTCTGATAAATCGATAATTTTCTTTATCCACTTGGAACCCTCAAACGAGATCAAATCACTATATTTCAGTGCCGAAGTAAAACCGGTGATGGATTTGCTGATAGAAAAATTTAACTTAATTAATGAGTGGAACCGTCATATTATTCATGACGTAATCAAAAATTCTACTGATTTTCATAACATGAAGCTACCTAAAGTGGCAATGCCACTGCGTGTGATGGTGACAGGTGAAACACAGACGCCTTCGATAGATTTAGTGCTGGAATTACTCGGTCAGAAGGAAACAATTAATCGCATGAAAAGCCGAATAGCTGAGTTTCCCACTTGACCTTGGCTTTACTTTGAAAGGGTGCCTAAGTATAATTCGCCATCTCTTTGCGGGGGTATAGCTCAGCTGGGAGAGCGCTTGCATGGCATGCAAGAGGTCAGCGGTTCGATCCCGCTTATCTCCACCAAATACTATTAAGTAATAACTACAATAAGTTCTTTAGTCCCCATCGTCTAGAGGCCTAGGACATCACCCTTTCACGGTGAGTACAGGGGTTCGAATCCCCTTGGGGACGCCACCTTACCCCTCCCCGATTGATGCGATACGGTAATAATTA
>JAZGCR010000031.1:0-3333 GCA_036477105.1 Nitrosomonadaceae bacterium
TTGGTGATGTAGTTAATGTAAAAAACGGTTATGCACGAAATTTCCTGATTCCTCAGGGTAAAGCAAAGCGGGCAACAAATGTTGCTATTGCCGAGTTCGAAGTGAGGCGTGCTGAGTTGGAAAAAACTCAAGAAGAAATTTTGGCTGCTGCCCAGGCTTATGCGGCTAAATTCGATGGTTTGATGGTGCAAATCACCCAAAAAGCAGGAGTTGACGGTAAGCTATTTGGATCAGTTACTAATGTCGATATTGTGGATGCTCTCAAGATCCAGGGTTTTGAGATAGAAAGAGCCATGGTTCGTATGCCTCAGGGTTCCTTAAAGCAGGTAGGAGACCATCCGTTGACTATCGTTTTGCACAGTGACGTATTAGTACATATCACTGTATCGGTGTTGGGTGAAGCTACTTTCTAATTTCACATTTTCTGTCATATAAATAAAAAGGGCTGGGGACAGCTTTTTTTTCTCCTTGCTGCGTCTAGTGGTAGAATTACTTATCTCTCGATTTGTTAATCTGCTCTAATTTTATGGCCCAAATCCTAACCACTGTAACTAATGATCAATTACCTGAGTCCTATAAGACTCCGCCACATTCAGTTGAAGCTGAACAGGCGGTATTAGGTGGACTGATGCTAGACAATCACGCCTGGGATAAGGTGGCTGATGTTATTAATGAGGAGGATTTTTATCGGCTGGATCATCGTCTTATTTACCGCCACATTTGCAAGCTGATTGAACACAACAAACCGGCGGATGTGGTGACTGTTGCTGAGTCACTTGAAACCTCCGCTGAACTGCAGAATGCTGGGGGGTTAACCTATGTTGGCATGATGGCACAGAACACGCCATCGGCAGCCAACATTCGTCGCTACGCAGAGATTGTGCGTGAGCGAACGGTGATGCGTAAACTTGCCCAGGTCGGAGTGGAGATCGCTGATTCATCATATAATCCTGCCGGACGTTCCGCCGCTAATTTGCTGGATGAAGCGGAGACTAAGGTGTTTGAAATTGCTGAGGCAGGCGCACGCGGGAAACAGGGTTTTAGCGATATCCAGCCACTCCTTAAGGAAGTAGTTGAGCGTATTGAAGTACTCTACAATCAAGAGAATCCCAGTGATGTCACGGGCATCGCTACCGGATTCCGTGATCTTGATCAGAAGACATCTGGCTTTCAGCCAGGAGATCTAATCATTGTTGCTGGTAGACCATCCATGGGTAAGACAGCTTTTTCACTCAATGTTGCCGAGCATGTGGCACTTGAGCTAAAAAAACCAGTGGCGGTGTTTAGCATGGAAATGGGGGGTGCACAGTTAGCGATGCGGATGTTGGGTTCGGTGGGTGGGTTGGACCAGCACAAGATACGTACCGGGCGTTTGCAAGATGAGGATTGGTCTAAACTTACCCATGCGCTTGGTAAGCTAAATGATGCACCATTGTTCATTGATGAAAGCGCAGCATTAAATGCTTTGGAGTTAAGAGCGCGGGCACGCCGACTACATCGTCAACATAGTGACCTCGGATTAATCGTGGTGGATTATTTACAATTGATGTCCGCCAGTAGCCAAGGTGAGAATCGCGCTACCGAAATCTCAGAGATTTCACGTTCTCTAAAAGCACTGGCAAAAGAACTACAAGTTCCGGTAGTAGCATTATCGCAATTGAACCGCAGTTTGGAACAACGCCCGAATCCACACAAGCGTCCAGTGATGTCAGATTTACGTGAATCCGGTGCCATTGAGCAAGATGCGGATTTAATCTTGTTCATCTACCGTGATGAGGTTTACAACCCCGAAACACAAGATAAGGGGGTCGCCGAGATTATCATTGGCAAGCAGCGTAATGGCCCTATAGGTAAAATTGATCTTACCTTCCTAGCTCAATACACAAGGTTTGAAAGTTATGCATCACCCTCACATTATTAAAAGAAGCTGAACCCTACAATACTTCCGTAGCATAATCTGCTAGTCTAGAGCGCTCTCCACGTTGAAGCGTCACATGTCCGCTGTGATTCCATGCTTTAAAGCGATCTACTACATAGACCAGGCCTGAACTTCCCTCGGTCAAGTAAGGTGTATCTATTTGCGCGATATTTCCCAAGCACACTACTTTTGTAGCAGGGCCAGCACGTGTGATGAGTGTTTTCATTTGTTTTGGCGTGAGATTCTGTGCTTCATCGATGATCAAGAATTTGTTAATAAATGTGCGTCCACGCATGAAATTAAGGGATTTTACTTTAATGCGCGCGCGAATCAGGTCACGTGTGGCAGCACGTCCCCATTCGCCAGCTTCGTTGTCAGTTTTGCATAGAACATCCAGATTATCTTCCAGCGCACCCATCCATGGGGTCATCTTTTCTTCTTCAGTACCAGGTAGGAAGCCGATATCTTCGCCTACTGGTACGGTGACGCGAGTCATGATGATTTCCGAATATACCTTGTGTTCTAGTGTCTGCATAAGACCGGCAGCTAGAGTCAGCAATGTTTTACCAGTACCTGCCTGTCCAAGTAGTGTTACAAAATCCACCTCTGGGTTCATAAGAAGATTCAGCGCAAAGTTTTGCTCACGATTACGTGCGACGACCCCCCACACATTGTTTTTCAGGTGAGTGAACTCCTTAAGAGTTTGCAAAATTGCTGATTTACCGCTGTGTTCCTTGACCTGTGCGTAAAATGGTTTTTCGTGTTCCAGATACACAAACTGATTGGCTAGAAAATTTACACATAGCGGTCCGCGTATCCGGTAAAAAGTATGACCAGATTGTTGCCATGACTCCATTTCCTTACTATGCTTATCCCAGAAGTCAGTCGGTAATTCTAAGATTCCTGAAAAAAGCAGATCGGTATCTTCCAGAACTTTGTCGTTAAAATAATCCTCTGCTGCTAGTCCAAGTGCGTGTGCCTTAATGCGTATATTGATGTCTTTAGAAACTAACGTCACTTTTCGTTTTTGGTAAGTTTCATGCAGGAACTTTACCACCTGAATAATCTGGTTATCCGCTTTTCCACTCGCCAGTTGTACCGGCAAGTCTGTGCTAACTGCTTGGGTTTGTAGAAATAATCGCCCGGTTGCTTCTTTGTTGCCATGTAATTCTAGCGAAATTCCATCGTCAATATCGGTAACTGCACTGCCTACAATCACGTCTAGATAACGGCTGGTTTGACGTGCATTTCGCGCCACTTCTGACATACCTTTTTTATTGTCATCCAGCTCTTCCAACGTCACCATTGGAATATAAACATCGTGTTCTTCAAAGTGGAATAGGCTAGTGGGGTCATGCATCAACACATTGCTGTCAAGTACGAACAGCTTTGGATTGGCACGCAAACGGGTTATT
>JAZGCR010000032.1:0-8515 GCA_036477105.1 Nitrosomonadaceae bacterium
CGTAAAGCTATGCTTGAAGACATTGCGCATCTCACTGGTGGTACCGTAATCGCCGAGGAAGTGGGCTTGTCCCTGGAAAAGGCCACATTGAAAGAGTTGGGCCAAGCTAAGCGTGTAGAAGTCGGCAAGGAAGCGACTATCCTTATCGATGGTGCTGGTGACACAAAAACTATCGAGGGACGAATCAAGCAAATTCGATCTCAGATAGAGGAAGCCACCAGTGACTACGACAAGGAAAAACTACAAGAGAGAGTAGCGAAGCTGGCTGGTGGCGTGGCATTGGTTAAAGTTGGTGCTGCTACCGAAGTAGAGATGAAAGAGAAGAAAGCTCGTGTTGAAGATGCGTTGCATGCAACACGTGCAGCTGTTGAAGAAGGTATTCTTCCTGGTGGTGGTGTTGCGCTGTTGCGGGCCTGTGCCCAGGTGGCTAAGGTTAAGGGCGCCAACCATGATCAAGATGCAGGTATCAAGATCGTCTTACGGGCTTTGGAAGAACCGTTACGCCAGATCGTTGCTAACTGTGGTGAAGAACCTTCTGTAGTAATCAACAAAGTATTTGAAGGTAAGGGTAATCAAGGTTACAACGCTACCACAAACAAATATGGCGATATGGTAGAAATGGGCGTACTGGATCCGACAAAGGTTACGCGCTACGCTTTGCAAAATGCTGCTTCGATAGCGGGCTTAATACTTACCACTGATGTCATGGTGGCAGAACAGGTGAAAGAAGAGTCCGCTGGAGCAGGTGGCGGTATGGGTGATATGGGTGGTATGGGTGGTATGGGTGGTATGGGTATGTAGGATTCAGTATCAATCTCCTCTGAAGTACAATAAAAAACCCCACCAAGGTGGGGTTTTTTATTGTAGCGGGCAAACTAAATCAGACTAAATAGGGTTTGTTGTTTCAAACACACGTCATCTATAAAATCCTGTAAATTACGCATTGTCTACTTAGTGAGTCAGCTTGATTTAAAGGAAAATGTATTGCAATTTATTTTATCAGTAACAATATTAGGCTCCACAATTTATTGATGTATGTTGGTTTGACCTGTACCAGTTGATTATCTCTGCAGCTTGCGCATGCTGATAAAATCCAGCATGAGGATACCAACTATATTTCAATCTGAAGCTGCGTATAACAGATTGGAGAGCGATATTTTCGTTTGCCTATCTTTTAGATAGTAGGCCACCAGTTTATAAACTACCATTCGTCCATGGTCAGATATTTCTTTAAAAAACATTTACTATGACACCGGACCAATATTGTCAAGAAAAGGCTGTTCAAAGTGGCTCTAGTTTTTATTACAGCTTTCTCTATTTGCCACCAGAGAAACGTCGCGCCATTACTGCGCTTTACGCTTTCTGCCGCGAGGTGGATGATGTGGTAGATGAGTGTGCTGAAGCGTCAGTGGCACGCATGAAACTTGCGTGGTGGCGGCAGGAAATCGCTTCTGTGTTTAGTGTGGGGCATGGGAATGAGCCCAGTCATCCAGTGGCAAAAGCGTTGGTTGCCGTGGTTAAAACGATCAATCTTCCTGCTGGTCAGTTAAACGAAATCATAGACGGCATGGAAATGGATTTGGATTACAATCATTACACTGATTTCAGCACCCTGAAACTTTATTGTCATCATGTAGCTGGCGTGGTGGGGCAGTTGTCCGCCGAGATCTTTGGGTATCATGATCGTAAGACCCTGGAATATGCCCATAACCTGGGGCTAGCCTTTCAGCTTACTAATATCATACGCGACGTGGGTGAGGATGCTCGTCGTGACCGAATATATCTACCACAAGACGAGCTTGCTCGTTTTGGCGTATCTAGGGAAGACATACTACATTCACGCGAATCTGATAACTTTAGGCGACTGATGGAATTTCAGATTGAACGGGCAGAAACCTATTACGTCCAAGCATTCGCGGTACTACCCGCAGAAGACCGAAAGAACCAGCGCCCCGGTCTTATTATGGCAGCGATTTATCGAGCCCTGCTAAAAGAAATCAAGGATGATGGCTGTCAAGTTTTGCAGCAGCGTGTAAGCCTTACCCCGATACGCAAACTGTGGATAGGATGGAAGACGTGGATCAGGGGGTGAATCCACAATTTTTCAGTTCTACTGTGTCGCTATGTACAAGATAGTAAAATATAGATAGTTTATAGAAAGTTGAGCTGTCTAAGCCGTTTTTTCGTTGTTTGAATGTGCTCAAGCATTTTATTTCCTGGGTAGACCTGTGCGCTTATGAGCGATATCAAAAACTACCAGGCATCTAAAGACTTGCTTAAGGATCGCGTGATCCTTGTTACCGGTGCAGGGCAGGGTATTGGCCGCATAGCAGCTCTAGCATATGCTGCGCATGGTGCCACGGTGATTTTACATGGACGCAAAGTTGAGAAACTAGAAAGCGTATACGACGAAATAGAAGCAGGGGGTGGAGCGCAAGCAACAATTTTTCCATTTGATCTTGAAAAAGCCGAGGGAAAAGATTTTGAGATAGTCGTCCAAGTTATCAAGTTGCAACTAGGTAGGTTAGACGGCATTTTGCATAATGCAGCTTTTATTTCCAATCTGACTCCATTGGAGAGTCAGACATTGGAACAGTGGTTGGTTATGCTTCGAGTCAATTTGGTTGCACCAATTGCGTTGACACGTGCCTGCCTACCGTTACTAAAAGCTTCTCCTGATGCTTGCGTTGTCATGACATCTGATACGCATGGTCATTACCCTGCAGCATATTGGGGTGGATTTGCGGTAGCTAAGGCAGGGGTAGAAGTGCTAGTAAAAATTCAGGCTCAGGAATGGGAAACGCATGCAAACTTGCGTATCAACGCGTTAATTCCAGGGCCAGTACATACGTCGCAAAGAACTAAAACTCACCCCGGCGAGGCCAAGTACGGTTTGGTCAAGCCGCAAGACCTGATGTCGACATATTTGTATCTGATGGGTCCAGCTAGTAAAGGGGTCAGCGGCGAGACGGTATTTTGCCAAAGCTATGAGCAGTATGGCTGCGGCAACAAGGAGAAAAAGGTATAATTGATCTGGTACGAAAAAAAGGAAAAACGGCGCGCGAAAGTGGCGGAATTGGTAGACGCACCAGATTTAGGTTCTGGCGCCGGAAGGTGTGGGGGTTCGAGTCCCCCCTTTCGCACCAGAGGACCACAAGTGGTAAACGGTGTAGCGCATATGTTTGACGACCGCCGTGTTCTCTGGTCGTTATGATGTCATATGAATAATAACAACCAGTCGGGAAATGTAATGCAATCCAATGTAGAAACCCTCGGTCCACTGGAACGCCGTCTTAACGTTACCGTACCTCAGGAAAAAATCGAGAGCGAAGTAGAAAGTCGCTTGAAGCGTCTGGCGCGTACAGCGAAAATACATGGTTTCCGTTCTGGTAAGGTTCCATTAAAAATCGTTTCACAGCAATATGGTCCTCAGGTGCGCCAGGAGGTGATGGGTGACGTGTTGCAGAAGAGTTTTAGTGAAGCGGTGCTCGAACAGAAGCTGCGGGTTGCAGGTTATCCACGCTTTGAAGCAAAGGAAGTGACTGAGAATGCACCTCAGTTTGAATTCAGCGCGACATTTGAGGTCTATCCTGATGTGATTCTGGGTGACTTGCAATCGATTAGTATTGAGCAGCCCGTGATGCAGGTTTCCCGTGCTGATGTTGACAAAGCTATTGAGATTATGCGTAAACAGCGAACTCAGTACGATACAGTAGAGCGCCCTGTTATGGTAGGCGATCGGATTAATATTGATTATCATGGGGTTATTGATGGGGTAGAATTTGACGGTGGTAGCGCAAATAATTTTCTCCTAGTTTTAGGTGAGGGTCAGTTTCTCAAGGATTTTGAGGAACCAATGATCGGCATGAGTACGGAGCAGAGCAAAACGTTTGAGGTAACCTTTCCAGTGGATTATCATGCTAAGGAAATCGCTGGAAAGACTGCCACATTCGAGCTAAAAATCAATGGGGTGGAGGAGTCGAGACTGCCGGAACTGAATGCAGAGTTTGCCATATCGCTAGGTATCGCAGATGGCGACACAGAAAAAATGCATGGTGAAGTCCTGGCTAATCTTGAGCGTGAGGTCTCAAAACGGATAAAGATGAGAGTTAAGGAAAAGGTAATGCAGGCGTTGCTTGATACCATTGCAATCGAGACACCCAAGGCTTTGGTAGCGTTAGAGTTAGACCGCTTAATGCAGAGTGCGAAAAATGATCTTAAGGAGCGTGGCATGAAAGTTAAGAACGTGCCATTGCCCCCAGATTTGTTTCAGGAGCAAGCGCAGCGCCGCGTAAATTTGGGGTTAATTCTGGCAGAACTAGTAAAGACTTACGATCTGCATGCCAAGCCCGAACAGCTGCGTGCATTAGTGGAGGATTTTGCACAAAGCTATGAAAATCCTGGCGAGATGGTTAAGTGGCATTATTCCTCAAAGGAACGACTTAATGAAGCTGAGTCTGCAGTGCTAGAAAACAACGTAGTAGCGTGGGTGCTAGAAAAAGCTAAAGTGGTGGAGAAGGTGGTGACTTTCGACGAATTGATGGGAAAATCTTGACATGATTCAACAAACTGAATGGGATCAATACAATCTTAATCCGAAAAGCTTAGGGTTGATTCCTATGGTGATCGAAACTAGTGGGCGTGGCGAGCGTGCATACGATATATACTCCCGTTTGTTGAAGGAGAGGGTGATATTTCTTGTGGGGCCACTTACCGAGGACTCAGCTAACCTGATTGTGGCACAACTTTTGTTTCTGGAATCGGAAAATCCAGACAAGGATGTTCACTTTTACATCAATTCTCCCGGTGGTATGGTGTCTGCCGGGCTGGCAATCTACGATACTATGCAGTACATTAAACCTAGTGTTAGTACACTTTGCGTAGGCCAGGCGGCGAGTATGGGTTCGCTGTTGCTGGCAGCGGGTGAAAAGGGTAAACGTTATTGCTTGCCAAATTCTCGCATTATGATTCATCAACCGATGGGCGGCTTTCAGGGACAAGCTTCCGATATTGAGATACATGCCAGAGAGATTCTGTTTCTCAAAGGTCGGTTGAATGATATCTTGGCTAAGCACTGCGGTCAAAACATACAAACTATAGAGAAAGACACCGATCGCGATAATTTTCTCAGTGCTGAGGATTCTGTAAACTATGGTCTGGTGGATGAAGTGCTGACCAATAGAGCTGGAAGTGCAGCATAATGGCTATATAATAGCCTAGAGGATTGATTGTATTTATTCTCTTACTCTTAGTGTAGGGAGCACCGGTTTGGATAACGTGGAGTAATACTATGCCAGATAAGATTGCCGACGAAAAATTGCTTTACTGTTCCTTTTGTGGGAAGAGCCAGCACGAAGTAAAGAAGCTTATTGCCGGTCCGTCAGTATTCGTTTGTGATGAATGTATTGAGCTTTGCAACGATATTATTCGTGAAGAGTTGCAGGACGCCGAGGCTACCAACCTAGCCAAGTCAGATTTACCAGTACCGCGTGAAATTTGCCAGATTCTTGATCAATATGTAATTGGCCAAGAACCAGCAAAAAAGATTCTGTCAGTGGCGGTGTATAACCACTATAAGCGTTTAAAGAACCTAGCTAAAACAGTTGACAATGACGACATTGAGTTGGCGAAAAGTAACATCTTACTGATCGGCCCTACTGGTTCTGGCAAAACACTCTTGGCACAGACACTGGCGCGGTTGCTTAATGTGCCATTTGTAATGGCTGATGCCACAACCCTAACTGAGGCAGGATATGTCGGCGAGGACGTGGAAAACATTATCCAAAAACTGCTTCAAAAATGTAACTACGATGCGGATAAGGCTCAGCAGGGTATCGTATACATTGATGAGATTGACAAGATTTCGCGCAAGCTAGATAACCCATCAATAACTCGCGATGTCTCAGGTGAGGGCGTACAGCAGGCTTTGTTGAAGCTGATCGAGGGTACTGTTGCTTCGGTACCTCCCCAGGGTGGGCGAAAGCATCCCAATCAGGAATTTGTTCAGGTAGATACCACCAATATTTTGTTTATTTGTGGTGGTGCGTTTGATGGTCTTGACAAGGTAATACGCGCTCGATCTGAGATGGGCGGAATAGGTTTTGGTGCAGATGTGAGAAGTAGCAGCGATAATCGCAAAAATATCGGTACGGTGTTGCGGGGAGTGGAGCCGGAAGATCTAGTCAAATACGGTTTGATTCCAGAATTTGTCGGACGTTTGCCTGTGATTGCGACCTTGGATGAGCTTGATGAACCAGCTTTGATTAAAATTCTTGCCGAGCCAAAGAACGCGCTCACTAAACAGTACCAAAAAATGTTCAACATGGAAGGTGGTGTCAATCTGGAATTCCGAGAGCAGGCGCTCAAGGCGATTGCCAAGAGAGCGCTGGCACGCAAGACTGGTGCACGTGGCCTTCGTTCTATTCTGGAAAGTACTTTGCTAGATACGATGTTTGATCTTCCGTCGCTGGAAAATGTCACCAAAGTAGTAGTTGATCATGGTTCAATCGGAGGCGACATCAAGCCGATTCTGATTTATTCGGATAAGCCAAAGATAGCAAAGAGCCTTTAGTTATAGTTTTGAGCGGTGCTCGGTACGTTGCCTTGAATTTCTTCGTAACGTCCCCATAACGTTTTTGTTATCCCTTAGTTTGTATTTATAAAAGTGAGCCGACATGTCCCTCCCAGTTAACGATCCCAACCAAGTATTGTTGCCGCTATTACCATTGCGCGATGTGGTGGTGTTTCCGCACATGGTAATTCCTCTATTCGTAGGACGGCCCAAGTCTATCAAGGCGCTGGAGAGTGCTATGGAGTCTGGCAAGACGATTCTTCTGGTGGCACAGAAGTCTGCTGCCAAAGATGAGCCGGGTCCCGAAGACCTTTATGGTGTTTGCAGTGTTGCCAATCTGCTGCAAATGCTCAAACTGCCTGATGGCACTGTCAAAGTTTTGGTGGAGGGCGGTCGCCGTGCCAATATTCTGGAGGTGATGGATACCGGTACTCATTTCTCTGGGAAGGTTGTTTTACTACCCCCCGACACAGTTGACAGTAATGAAGTAGAAGCAATGAGACGTGCAATACTGGTGCAATTCGACCAATACGTGAAACTCAATAAAAAGATTCCACCTGAGATACATACTTCACTTGGCGGTATAGATGAGGCAGGGCGTCTGGCCGACACAATTGCAGCTCATTTACCATTGAAGCTTGAGCAAAAGCAGGAAATCTTGGAGATATTTGATGTACCGAAGCGTCTAGAGCACCTGTTGGGGCTATTGGAAACCGAACTTGACATACTCCAGGTGGAAAAACGTATTCGTGGTAGGGTCAAGCGCCAGATGGAGAAGAGTCAGCGAGATTACTATCTTAATGAGCAGGTGAAAGCTATCCAAAAGGAGCTGGGAGAGGGAGAGGATGGTGCCGATCTAGAAGAGATAGACAAGAAGATCAAAGCTGCAAATATGTCCAAAGAAGCCCGCATCAAGGGCGAAACGGAACTGAAAAAACTGCGTTTAATGTCCCCCATGTCGGCTGAGGCCACGGTGGTACGTAACTACGTTGATGCGCTAGTCGCATTGCCGTGGAAGAAGAAAAGTAAAATCGGTAAAGACCTCTATGCTGCCGAAAGTGCACTTGAGAAGAATCATTACGGTTTGGACAAGGTTAAGGAGCGTATCGTCGAGTATTTGGCAGTACAGCAGCGCGTGGACAAGCTAAAGGCACCTATTCTTTGCCTGGTGGGCCCGCCCGGTGTGGGTAAGACCTCATTAGGTCAGTCTATTGCCCATGCCACTAATCGTAAATTTGTTCGCATGTCCTTGGGTGGTGTGCGTGACGAGGCCGAAATACGTGGCCATCGTCGTACCTACATTGGTTCAATGCCGGGCAAGATTTTGCAGAATATGACTAAGGTTGGTGTAAAGAATCCACTATTCTTACTGGACGAAGTAGATAAGATGGGGATGGATTTTCGTGGTGATCCATCTTCTGCATTGCTGGAGGTACTTGATCCAGAACAGAATAATTCATTTGTAGACCATTACGTTGAGGTTGAATATGACCTATCTGATGTAATGTTTGTTGCTACCGCCAACACCTTGAATATACCTCCAACACTATTGGACCGTATGGAAGTGCTCCGACTATCGGGTTATACCGAGGACGAGAAACTTAACATTGCTACTCGTTACCTATTGCCTAAGCAAATGAAAAATCATGGCCTAAAGGAAAATGAACTGGTGGTATCTGAGGCTGCACTGCGTGGTATTACTCGTTATTACACGCGAGAGGCAGGTGTACGTGCCATGGAGAGAGAAATTTCAAAAATTTGCCGGAAAGTGGTAAAAGCATTATTGCTCAAAGGTGGTCAAAAAAAGATTGCAGTCAGCGCGCGCAATCTGGATAAATACTTAGGTGTGCGTCGTTATACTTACGGGATTGCCGAAGAGAGAAATCAAGTGGGGCAGGTTACCGGTCTGGCATGGACCGAGGTTGGTGGAGAATTACTGACCAT
>JAZGCR010000033.1:0-2986 GCA_036477105.1 Nitrosomonadaceae bacterium
CAAGATATTACTAGGCTTTTCGAAGCCAGCATCAAAATGGTGGTCGCTAATCAGCGTGGTGTGTTGGCAAGGGTCGCAACAGGTATTGCCGAATCTGGATCTAATATTGACAATATTGTCATGGAAGGCGATGGTGCCTATACCACTATGTATTTTACCTTGCAGGTTAGTAACCGTCAGCATCTTGCACAGTTAATGCGCGGTCTGAGGCATATTCATGAGGTGGCAAAAATTATCAGAGTGAGAGGATGAGCTGACTGTATTCTATCTATTCAGTATGAGGTAGAAGGTACCACATCAACAGTGATACAAAACGACCGGAATATCTGGCATAATCTGTATTACTATGAAGGACACGGAAATATCAACCCTCGATTTCACGTTGCCAGAAGCTTCGTCTTCTGGTAATGAGGAATCGATTAAGCTCAAAACCTTACCTTCTAACATCAAGGACCTACTCAGTCAGGCTACTACTGAGGTTGAAGCAGCGATTCGAAACCTTGAGCAGGCTCTAGAATCTGATCTAGTTAAAGATCCCAGTTGGCAGGATCCCTGTTGGCAGTTGTTGGCTTATTTATATCTAGGAACTAACCGGATGGATGATTTTAGCAGCCTGGATAGGCGGCATGAAGAGACCTTTGGTGCGCCTATTTTTATCAATATTCCTCAGGAAAAATTGCAGCTCGATTCTGACCGTGTTGTTTTTGAAATGCCTCAAAAAATCGTATGTGGCTCCTTGCCTGATATCACATCAGTGCAGGAAGCGTGCGCTTCGTCTAAGGGCGCCATGCTGGATTTTTCCCGCGTACATGGTGCTGATACTAGTGGACTTAAGGAGCTTGTTAAATTTTTTTCACAATTACCCCATGATCAAACAAAGCCAGAGGTGGCAGCTATTGACCGCTTCATTTCCAGCTTAGGAAAAGCGGCCGATGACACCGCTGGAACCCAAGAAATGTGGAGCATGTTGTTTGAGTACAAGCGTTTTTGTAATGATATTGATGCTTTTGATGAGCTTGCCATTAAATTTGCAGTGCGCTTTGGAATCTCGCCACCATCTTGGTAGATAGTTATTGGATTGATCGCCTCACCGGCTATCTTTCGTAGGCCAGCACTGGTGCAAGCCATTGTTCTGTCTGTTCCAGCGTCCAGCCTTTTCGCTTTGCATAATCTTCCACTTGATCTCTATCCACTTTGCCGACAGCAAAATATTTGGCCTTAGGGTGCGAAAAATAGAAGCCTGATACTGCCGCTGTAGGAATCATGGCATAGGATTCAGTCACGACAATACCGGCGTTCTCTGGAGCTCTCAATAATTCAAATAATGGACCTTTTTCTGTATGGTCAGGACAAGCTGGGTAACCTGGTGCGGGACGGATACCGCGATATTTTTCGGAAATAAGCTCTTCGTTGTTCAAAGTTTCATCCTTTGCGTAACCCCAGAATTCGCGTCGTACCCGTGAATGTATGTGTTCAGCGAAGGCTTCAGCCAAGCGGTCGGCCAGTGCTTTTAGTATGATGCCATTGTAGTCGTCATGTGCGTCTTCATATGCTTTTACTCTTTCATCTATACCAAATCCGGTGGATACTGCAAATGTGCCTATAAAATCCCGAACACCAGTTTCCTTCGGGGCAATAAAATCTGCAAGGCATAAATTAGGTCGCCCCGACGGTTTTGTAGTTTGTTGCCGAAGGGCATGGTAATTCATTGCAATTTTAGTGCTGGACTTATTGGTGTAAATCTCAATATCGTCGTTATTTGCCGAATTAGCAGGGAACAAACCAAATACGGCATTAGCAGAGAGCCACCTTTGCTCTACGATTTGTTTTAGCATGGTTTGAGCATCACGGAATAGATTGCTGGCGGTTTCACCTATTATATTGTCTTGCAGAATTGCAGGATAACGTCCGGACAATTCCCAAGCCTGAAAGAACGGTGTCCAGTCAATATAGGGCAATAGCTTTTCCAGCGGATAATTTTTCAAAGATCTCACCCCGATGAAACCTGGTTCTGGGGGAATATAGTTCTTCCAATCGGTTCTAAGCGCGTTCTTTCTGGCTTCTGCTATCGTCAACATCGGAGCTTGTCCCTTTTTGTTCTTGTGCTGAGTACGAACTTTCTCGTACTCAGCTTTGATGCTATGCATATAATTTTCCCTTAAATCCTGCGACAGCAAATTACTGCATATACCTACCGCGCGGCTCGCATCAGGTACCCACACGGTGATACCATTATAATGAGGCTCTATTTTCACTGCAGTATGGACACGAGAAGTAGTTGCGCCGCCTATCAATAGGGGAATGGTAAATCCCTCGCGTTGCATTTCTTTAGATACATGTGCCATTTCCTCCAGGGATGGTGTAATTAGTCCTGACAACCCGATAATGTCGGCTTGCTCACGCCGTGCTGTTTCCAAAATTTGTGCACAAGGGACCATCACACCCATATTCACTACTTCGTAGTTGTTACACTGGAGTACTACCGTAACAATATTTTTGCCTATATCATGTACGTCGCCCTTGACCGTAGCGATGACAATCTTGCCCTTTGGTTTTGAGTCACCAGATCTTTTTTTCTCTTTTTCGATGAATGGCAGAAGATGTGCTACAGCTTGTTTCATCACACGTGCCGATTTTACTACTTGTGGCAGAAACATTTTTCCGGAACCGAACAAATCGCCGACTACATTCATCCCATTCATTAGCGGTCCTTCGATAACTTGTATCGTTCGTCCACCTTGATTACTTATTTCTAGTCGTGCTGCCTCGGCATCTTCAACGATATAGGTAGTGATGCCTCTGACCAGTGCATGTGTTAGTCGTTGTTGGACTGACTCATTACGCCAGGTTAGATCCTCAATATTCTCTTTACTCTGTCCCTTGAAGTTCTCAGCGAATTCAACCAGTCGCTCAGTAGCATCAGGACGCCGGTTGAGCAACACATCCTCAACTTTTTCCAACAAATCCTTTGGAATGTCAGAATAAA
>JAZGCR010000034.1:0-2836 GCA_036477105.1 Nitrosomonadaceae bacterium
AGCCGGCACAAAATCAATCTTGCTGGTTTCTAGGTCAACCCGCATAATTTTAACTCTCATCCGGTCACCAAGACGATAATGTCTACCGCTACGCTCACCAATCAGCATATGTTTAACGGCATCAAAATGAAAATAATCTTTGGGCAGCTCGGAAATATGCACCAGGCCTTCTACATAAACACCATCCAGCGCTACAAACAAACCAAAACCGGTGACACCACTAATGACACCACCAAAACATTCGCCGATTCTGTCTTGCATGTAGAAGCACTTGAGCCACGATTCCACATCGCGGCCGGCTTCGTCGGCTCGGCGCTCTGTCTGTGAGCAATGCTTGCCCAGTTCATGCCAGTCACCAGGAGAATATGTTGTTCCATTGAGCACTGCCTTGATTGCGCGATGCACCAGCAGGTCAGGGTAACGTCGGATGGGTGAAGTAAAATGGGTATAAGACTCGTATGCCAGCCCGAAATGACCAGTGTTATCCGGGCTGTAAACGGCCTGGCGCAGTGATCGTAGCATTACGGTTTGTAGCAATTGTGCATCAGGTCTATCTTTAATTTTTACCAGTGTCTTCACATAATCCTGAGCACGAGGCTTATCCCCACCACCTAGCTGTAGACCAAATTCTTTAAGGAAGTTACGTAAAACATCAAGTTTTTCCGATGTGGGGCCCTCATGAATACGATAGACGGTGGGTTGTTTGTGTTTCTGCAGAAAATCTGAAGCACACACGTTGGCAACCAGCATACATTCCTCGATCAGGCGATGGGCATTATTGCGCTTCACTGGCAAGATCTGTTCAATCTTGCCTAGGTTGTTGAAAATCATCTGGGTTTCTATAGTTTCAAAATCAATTGCGCCACGTCTCTCCCGTGCTTGCCGTAGCACCTTGAATAATTTGTAGAGCAACTGGATGTGCGGCATTATTTTTGCATGCTGCCTAGCGTCTTCACCCTTGGGATCGCTCAGCATCGCTGCCACCTGAGTATAGGTAAATCGCACGTGGGAGCGCATTACTGCTGGATAAAAGCGATAATCATAAAAATCTCCATCGGCGTTGATATTCATCTTGCATACCATACACAAACGCTCCACTTGTGGGTTAAGTGAGCACAAACCATTGGAGAGCACTTCTGGTAACATCGGAATCACGCGTCGCGGGAAATAAACAGAGTTGCCACGAGTAAGCGCCGCCTTGTCAAGCGCATCGTTGGGGCGCACATAGTGACTAACATCAGCGATGGCGACATATAACTTGTAACCCTTTCCATCACGCTCGCAATACACTGCATCGTCAAAGTCGCGTGCGGTTTCGCCGTCTATGGTCACCAACGGCAAATGACAGATTTTCTCCCTCCCGACTAGTTCTTTTTTCAGCACTTTGTCAGGAAATTTGGCGGAAAGCATTTCTACTTCTTTTGGAAACTGATACGGTAAATCATGCTTGCGAAGTGCAATTTCGATCTCCATTCCTGGCGCAGTATAATTTCCCAGAATCTCAACAATGCGGCCAATAGGCTGCGCATTCTTCCCAGGCTGCTGGATGATCTCTACCGTCACCACTTGGCCTGCCCTGGCATCCATAGACTTTTCTTTCGGCACTAAAATATCCTGACTAATGCGCTTGTTCTCAGCCTCTACAAATAGGATGCCGTAATCGACGTGTAATCGCCCGACCAACTGCGTAATGGCGCGCTCCAGTACTTCTACAATGGTTCCTTCTTTGCGCCCACGCCGATCTATACCAATTTCACGCACCATCACGCTGTCTCCGTGCAACACCTTGTGCATCTCCTTGGAACTCAGGAACAAATCGGGGCTACCATCGTCGGGAACCAGGAAGCCAAAACCATCGGCATGGCCTTGTATCTTGCCTTTGATAAGATCCAGTTTTTCTACCACATAGATGTCACCTTTGCGGTTACACATGATTTGGCCTTCTCGCATCATTGCAGAAAGTCGGCGGCTAAAAAATTCGTCTTCTTCTTCTGTAATTTCGAGCAGAATTTGTAAGGCTTGCTCAGTGATGGGGACACCTTGTTCTTTCAATGTTTGCAGTATGAGTTCTCTGCTTGGCAACGGATGTCCGTAACGTTCTTTTTCTCGCTCAGAATGGGGATCAAGATTGCGTAGTTTGTGACTTTTATTGTTTGACAAAACAATGATTTCCTATAGAATTGCGGCTCTGCTCAGCACTCTGATTTTGGATGCTGAATTGCCCAGATGGCGGAATTGGTAGACGCACTAGGTTCAGGTCCTAGCGGTGGCAACACTGTGGAGGTTCGAGTCCTCTTCTGGGCACCAACATCCTATCTCAGCATGTATCACCAAGTCTCACTAATAAATAATATTTTGTTATAAATCATAATGTTTTATAGATTTCATTCCTTTACGTCTTATCACGTCTCTTGACAGCTCGCGTTATTTAGGGAACACTTTAGGGAACAATTTGTGCTTCCCATCTGTTTTGATATGCCAAAACGCGTTGTTCCCTTAACCGATACTAAAATCAAAAAAGCGAAACCGGGTCAGAAACCACGCCGGCTGTTTGATGGTGGTGGCTTGCACCTTCTAATCAATCCAGAAGGGTCGAAATACTGGCGGCTCAAATACCTGCTTCATGGTAAGGAAAAACGTATTAGTCTTGGAGTATATCCCAAAGTAACTCTAGCCGTTGCGCGAGACCTAGCAGCAAAAGAACGGCACAAGCTAATGGAAGGCATTGACCCAGCTACCGAACGCAAAGCCCATAAAAGAACAAAGCAAGATGAAATAGCCAATACCTTCAAGACTGTGGCACTAGAATGGTATAAACACAAACTCAAAAGCTGGT
>JAZGCR010000035.1:0-5074 GCA_036477105.1 Nitrosomonadaceae bacterium
AGATAAAAATAAGTATGGTTTCATTCTTCCCCAATAAAATTAGATGTGCTTACTATATACGGGTACTAGAATGATAAGGTTACCAGAAAGTTAAATCAGTAATTATTTTCGCTTACGACACTGTTAAGTTAGCATTGAATGTTTGCTTTGGGTCAAAAACGGTCATGCAGATTGGTATTAAGTTTTGATCATTTAGCACAATCTAGCACTAAGACTGATACTTGGTAGGTGATAGCTACTACTTTGTAATGTTAAAATGTAAATAAGTAAAATTAGAACAGTAAAGCCACCAAGGTAGGATATGGAATGTGATCATACAAAAGTATTAGACCTAGCTCGTGAAGGAAGCTGGGACGAGGCTCATGAATTAGTACAACAATATTCTGATGAATTGTCTTGTCTTATTCATGCTTATCTACATCGAGTAGAAGGCAACATAAGCAATGCTAAATACTGGTATAACCGTATTGATGTTGCTATGCCGAACAATAATCTAGAAGATGAACTAAATCGTTTGTATGAGATGACCGGCAAACCAAAGAAAAATCATTCACAGTCGTGATCTGGTAGTTGATATTGAATGTCTGCTTTGTGCCAATAGTTAGGCGTATTATGGCGGATGCTAACGGACAAGTAAAGTTTTAATAGCCTTTTATATAAGGGGTTATGTGGATATTACCGAATTACCGCGAACATGAATTAAGCGGAGTATTTCTCCGCTTAATAGGTACAACAGCATGATTGATAGTAATCCAGCCGATCTTTTCACATGGCTTGCTGACCGGCTCAACGATTTTCGTCTTGCTTATCTTCGCGTAATACGCGACGATTTCTTGCAGCAGCAAAACGGCGACATCATGACACTGATCCGAACGCATTATCAGGATGTGCTCATAGGTAATATGGATTACACAACCGATGCGGCCGATAATGCTACTACTGAAGGGAAGGTCGACGCAGTTGCCTTTGGAACCGGATTCCTGGCCAATCCAGATCTGCCTGCTCGGATCAAAGTTGGCGCACCACTGAATTCGCCCAATCCAACTATTTTTACACCTCCGGACCGGAAGGATATACCGATTATCCGGCATTGGGTTCTTTGTGATTGCTAAGATCCCATCCTCGTTCATGGTCTCGCGTAAAAAAACTATTTTATAAACTTTGGAAATCTAGTAGTACTACATAACTGTCAGGAGGAAAATATGAAAACCACTTTGATCACGGGTGCCAACCGTGGGATTGGGCTAGAGTTTTCAAGGCAATTTGCCGCTGATGGCTGGTGTGTTTTAGCTTGCAGTCGTCATCCGGAAAAATCAGATTCGCTTAACAAACTGGCAGCCAAATATCCTGAGCAGATCACAGTGCATGCACTTGATGTAGCTGATCATGTGCAGATTAAGAGGTTGGCGCTGGCTCTAGCTAACAAATCCATTGACTTGCTTCTTAATAACGCGGGCGTTTATCCAGGTTCTAATGGGTGCAGCTTTGGTGATACGGATTATAAGGCATGGGCGTATGCTTTCTTGGTCAATACCATGGCACCGCTAAAGATGGCTGAGGCATTTTCCCCTCAGATTACGCGAAGCAACCAAAAAATCATTGTGACCATTACTAGCATGATGGGTAGCGTTGCCGATAACAGTCGTGGCGGTAGCTACATATACCGATCAAGTAAGTCAGCGGTGAATATGGTTGTGAAGAGTCTTGCTATTGATCTAAGATCGATTGGCATCATTGCTGTCCTATTACATCCAGGATGGGTGAGAACTGATATGGGTGGTCCGAGCGGATTAATTTCTACAGAGCAGAGTGTGTCTGGTATGCGAAATGTCATTAGCCAATTTAGCTCTGCTGATTCGGGGAAGTTTATTGCCTATGATGGACAGATAATTCCATGGTAAATTATTCATCTGTTTCTGGAATTTATCGATTTATGGAAAGTTATCTTTACAAATTTGTTAAAGTCTAGTAATTGATTTTATTGAATAAAAAGCCATATAAATTCTGAATATGTCATCGAAATTATCTCGCATGCGTTAAATATTAAAAGCGATGAGGAGGAGGGATGTGTAAACAATTTTTTGCCAAAGGATTGATTGAACGGGTTCAAAAATCAATCCACCAGGCTGTTTCGCTGACCAGGACAGATAAGGCCAAGCAGTGGACTGCGCCACGTGGCTTAATCGAACTAATTTATTTCAATGTCGGCAGCGGTCACCTGGCACTAAGGACTATGCGAATTGTTCAGATAGCCTGTTTGGCATTGATCAGTGCTCAGGTACTCGTACCCGACGCAATGGCTGAATCCATCTACAAGTCAGTGATGCCAGACGGGCGCGTGATGTATGGTCAGCAACCACAGCCAGGCGCGCGTACAGTTGAGAAATCTACGGTCAATGTTGGTGACACAGGTGTAAAGCCGGTCTCAAAGGCGGAGATCGAGAGTATAAATCGACGTGCCCAGGAACGTTCACGGGTATTAGATCAGACGCTCAAGTCTGTGCAGACTGCTGAGGCCGATCTTCGCGTGGCTGAGGTTGATCGCGAGGCGGGAATTGAGCCCCTACCTGGTGAGCGCCTCGGAATTGTGGGTCGTGGTACGCGCCTGTCGGAGGCATATTGGCGGCGGCAGCAGATTTTGGAAGAGCGTGTAGACACCGCCCGCCAGCTTTTGAAGAACGCTCGCCAAGGATATAACGAAGCACGTTGACACTCTGCTTGTTTAAATCTGAACCATTGTAAATTGGAGCCCAGTTTTGCATTTATACCAAGATCAAAGCATGCAAGGTTTGTAGATAGTTTATCCTAGGTTAAATTGCGCGAACCCTTATCCTGATTTACGATTCCTTGATGAGTTTTTCTCACGCTTCATGGATTCTTAGTAGAGGATTCGTAGAAGCTAACACCATTAATCGTTTAGGGATTATTTCACCATATGCTGTGATTTCTCCTAATCCCAGAAAGCGTTTCTCCCCGTCATACAGTCGGATCTTTTTTCGCTCTGGCAATCTATCTGCTGAAGTGAAGCCGGTTACCATACGTCCTTGCAATAGACGTACCGATGCCACACTGTCCAGAAACACAGCTGGTAAATTAAGTAAGAGACTGTCTACGGGGCTTAGACAAGCATCACGTTGCGGCAGTGGCATGCCTTCAAGCATATCCAGCGTATAGGCGTCCAACAAGTCAAGTCCATCAATGGTGTTACGGCACAGAGAAGTAAGATATGCGCCACCGCATCCAAGTATCCTGCCGATATTCTCCGCTAGAGTGCGGACATAGGTGCCCGTGCTGCATCTGATCGTGATGTTCATCTTATCTCCTTCAAGGGTTCCTACTCGTAAGTCATAAACGGTTACTTCGCGTGGCTGCCGTTCAATTTCTATCCCCTTTCTTGCGTAGGTATACAAAGGTTTTCCCTGATGCTTCACAGCACTATACATAGGCGGAGTTTGCATAATTTTCCCGATAAAATTTTGTAGTACTGATTCAACTTGCTGCAGTGTTAGATTTACATTACCTGCGACAGAAATTTCTCCGTCAGAATCTCCGGTAGTGCTGATATAGCCGAGCCTTAGCGTGGCTTCGTAGGTCTTGTCAGCACCCAATAATACTGAGGAAAACTTGGTAGCTTCACCGAAACAAACCGGTAATAAGCCAGTCGCCATAGGGTCCAGCGTACCGGTATGCCCAGCCTTGGACGCAGAAAATATGCGCTTAGCAATTTGCAATGCCTGATGGGACGAGATTCCAGAGGGTTTATTCAGTAACAGAACACCACTGATGTTACGTTTGATTAGTTTGGGTCGCAAAATCTGTAGATTTAACATGTGATGTGGATGCTGAAAAAGAAAATCACGAATCAGGTAACGTTAAACCGGTCTCCCCATCCTGTTCTACTGCCTTGTCTATTAATTGCGACAGACGTATTCCGCGCTCGACTGATTCGTCATAGATGAAATGCAGTTGTGGAACTACCCGAAGCCGTAGTCGATGCGACAATTGACTGCGCAAAAATCCAGTCGCATGCTCTAAACCTTTGTCGGTCAAGAAATTATCTTCTTTACTACCAAGCGTGGTGTAGAAAATTTTGGCGTGTGCATAATCTTGGCTTACCTCAACATCCGTTAGAGTGATCATACCAACACGCCGGTCTTTGAGTTCGTTGCGGATCAGATCGGCGAGTTCGCGTTGAATTTGGTCTGCAATCCGCAGAGTGCGGGAATAACCTTTGGGCATGATACTCCAGTACAGGCTAAACTCGCCTGCATATTACAGACTTCGCGCAACTTCGATGATTTCGTAAGCCTCAAGTTGATCGCCTACTTGGAGATCGTTAAAGTTTTTTAGTGACAAACCACACTCGAAACTTGAACTGACTTCTTTTACATCATCCTTGAAGCGCTTCAAAGAATTCAGCTCGCTAGTATGAATTAATTCATTGTTTCGCATTAATCGTACTAGCGCACCGCGTTTGATGGTACCGTCTAGCACATAACAACCAGCTACAACGCCAATTTTGGAAATACGGAATACTTCGCGAATTTCCACAAGGCCTACAACGTTTTCCTTACGGTCGGGGGCCATCATTCCTGATAGTGCTGTTTTGATTTCATCTACTGCCTCGTAGATAATACTGTAGTAACGCACATCAACCCCGGTTGATCCAATCAACTTTCGTGCAATTGCATCTGCCCGACTGTTGAAGCCTATCACTACAGCTTTAGAAGCTAGTGCCAAGTTGATATCAGACTCCGTAATTGCACCTACGCCGCTGTGGATGATGTTAACTCTGACTTCATCAGTTGAGAGTTTTTCCAGTGCATGTGTCAATGCTTCAAAGGAACCCTGCACATCGGCTTTGATGATAAGTGCAAGCACTTTGATCTCACTCTTCTGCTCAAACACATTCTCTGGTTTAGTGGCTTGTAGCTTAGCAAGCTTAACGTCGCGGAACTTACCTTGACGAAACAGTGCTATTTCACGCGCTTTGCGCTCGTCTGCCAGCGTCATTATCACTTCTCCCGCCACCGGCACTTCCGACAAGCCTTGAATTTCCACTGGGATGGAAGGC
>JAZGCR010000036.1:0-16166 GCA_036477105.1 Nitrosomonadaceae bacterium
CGATATTAAAATATATATTGACCCCGAAACCCGAATTCCAGTGCAATTAAAAGGAGATTACAAAGGGCTTGGTGAAGTAAAGTTGAAACTTCAGGAAGTAGTTCATCAATAGTTGATGATTGGTCACGGTTGGGAAAGTCGCAAATTATCGTATTATCTCCTCTGATTGATGATCTATTTTGACAAGCTCAGTTGACAAGCAAAGAACCCTCCGATAATCTTTCAAAATGGTTTAATTTTTGTTAGTTTTGTCAGATAGATCAGAACTATTTCTGGCAACAATA
Organism: Nitrosomonadaceae bacterium; assembly: GCA_036477105.1. GTDB lineage: Bacteria > Pseudomonadota > Gammaproteobacteria > Burkholderiales > Nitrosomonadaceae > BJGV01. The sequence goes on from JAZGCR010000036.1 coordinate 285, forward strand.
TCAGGAACTAATAACTTAGGCATATTGCACAGGATATTTTGACAGGCTATGTTATTTTAGTTATCAATACGTTGATTCATAGGAGAAAATTATGCAACTCAAAGGATCTAAGACGGAGGTAAATTTGAAAGACGCCTTTGCGGGTGAGTCTCAGGCTAATCGTCGCTATCTCTATTTTGCAGCCAAAGCAGATGTAGAAGGCCAAAATGATGTAGCAGCAGTGTTTCGTTCTACTGCTGAAGGTGAAACTGGCCATGCTCACGGTCATCTTGAATATCTAGAAGTTTGTGGCGACCCGGCCACTGGTTTGCCTTTCGGTGCTTCTCGTGACAACCTCAAAACGGCTATCGCTGGTGAAACTCATGAATATACTGACATGTATCCAGGCATGGCCAAGTCTGCACGTAGTGAAGGTTTTGATGAAATTGCCGATTGGTTTGAAACTTTAGCCAAAGCCGAACGTTCGCATGCTAACCGTTTCCAGAAAGCTTTAGATGTATTTTCTGATTATTAATAGGGTCATAGTGGATTAACTGAATAGAGTTTTCTAAGCTTAACTCGGTTAGTCCACTCCGACTTTGTAATTTCTGGATGTTTATTTCTCATTCCCATGACCACCTATGAAGGCAGTCTGGAGGCGCCCAAGCGTCACCCGATAGACTGGAAAAATCCTGATTTTTATAACGAAGCAACGCTATTCAGCGAGCTGGATCGTGTTTTTGATATCTGTCATGGTTGCCGTCGTTGCGTTAACCTTTGTACAGCGTTTCCTAGCCTGTTTGATCTCATTGATGAGGGAACAACCGGCGAACTGGATGGAGTGAAAAAGGAAAAACTCTGGGAAGTGGTGGATCGTTGTTATCTTTGCGACATGTGTTTTATGACTAAGTGCCCATACGTACCACCACATCCATGGAACGTCGATTTTCCACATTTAATGTTGCGCGCCAAAGCAGTCAAATACAAAAAGGGGAAGACTAATATTCGTGACAAGTTGTTATCCAGTACGGATCTTATGGGTAAGCTTGCTAGTATCCCGGTGGTAGTACAGGCTGTAAATTCCGCAATTAATACACCTGCAACTCGAAAGTTGATGGACAGCATGTTAGGCGTTCATGCCGAGCGGGAACTACCTGAATATGCCATTAATAAGTTTCGTCCAAATGCTAAGACTGATGAATCATTCATTGTAAAAAATGGTAATAGTACGTCTGGTAGAGTTGCAATTTATTCTACTTGTTATGTGAATAACAATGAGCCTGATATTGGACACGATCTCTTAAAAATACTTAAATACAATGAGATTCCGACACGCTTGATAGAGAAAGAGGCTTGTTGTGGCATGCCAAAATTCGAATTGGGCGATTTAGAGGCGGTGGAAAAACTAAAAAATGGGAATATTCTTCATCTAGCGAAACTAGCGAAAGAAGGTTATGCCATACTCACGTCGGTACCTTCTTGTACACTCATGTATAAGAAGGAGTTACCACTCATGTTTCCAGATGATGAAGATGTAAAAGCGGTAGCAAAGGCAATGTTTGATCCGTTTGAATACCTGATACTGCGCAATCGTGACGGATTACTCAAGACCGATTTTAAACAACCTTTGGGTAATGTGTCCTACCATATTCCCTGTCATTTACGGGTACAGAACATTGGACAGAAGACCAAGAACATGTTGCAAATGATTCCAGGAACCACGGTTAGCGTAGTGGAACGTTGTTCTGGCCATGATGGAACCTGGGGTGTTAAAAGTGAGTACTTCTCTGATTCTATGAAAATTGGTAAGCCAGTATTCAAACAAATGGCTGCATCCAATCCCGATTACATAAGTTCTGATTGCGCCATCGCTGGACGCCAGATTTATCAGGGCATAGGTAAGAGTAAGGCGCAGAAACTGCATCCGTTAACGCTGATTCGAATTGCTTACGGATTAGACTAAAAAATCGAGTTAAAAATTAGACACGATGTACTCTGCCAACATCATACCTGGAAAGATCATGCCTCAAATTACTCGCGACAGTATTATGACTCTAGAAGCTTATGCTAAAGCGCGTCAAGAATTTCGTACTCAGGTGATGGCACATAAGAAAAACCGAAAAGTTTATCTAGGGGAAAATATTACGCTCTTATTTGAAGATGAATTGACGGTACGTTATCAAATCCAAGAGATGCTGCGAGTGGAAAAGATTTTCGAAGAAAAGGGCATACTTGACGAAATGAGCGTATATAACGCACTTATTCCCGATGGCAGCAACTGGAAAGCAACTATGCTGATTGAGTACCCAGATCCTGTAGAACGTGCTGATAGACTAACAAAACTGATCGGCATTGAAGACAATGTATGGGTCAGAGTGCAGAGGCATAACCCAGTTTATGCTATTGCCGATGAAGATTTGGAACGAGAAACAGAGGAAAAGACATCCTCAGTGCATTTTCTGCGCTTTGAGCTCACTCAGAATATGATTCAAGGACTGCATAATGGTGCTTCCCTGAGTATGGGTATTGATCACTCTGTTTATCAGGCACTGATTGAACAAGTGGATACAATGGTGTGTAGCTCACTGATTAATGATCTGACCATATGATGTGGAGATAAGCGTGCCGCGCATTCTGATCATGTAGCGTACCAGTTAATCACGAGATTAAAGTAAAGATTAATCGTATGGATACCTAGACCCGCTGTTTTATAGCTCTTTGATTGTAAAGCTTATCCAATTGTACTTTAAATAAATAAAACAAAATTAACCGGGCTATCTCTAATGTCATGGACAATATAAATTCTATAGGCCACACCGATCAGGGACTATTTCAGTTTAGTTTTATTTTTTGTATATAGCAGAACTAAATTATTTCTATGGATGAGCTCCGTTTCATCCACATAACCCAGAATGCTCTCAATTTCACTGCTAGGACAACGCGATATTTTTTGGGTTTCTATGGCACTATAATTAATGAGTCCACGAGCGATTTCTCTACCTTCTAGGTCAATGCAATTTACCACTTCTCCACGCTCGAAATTACCAGTTGTATTTATTACACCTATCGGTAATAGACTTTTTCCTTCCACTGTTAGTGCTTTTACAGCACCTGCATCCAATGTTATTTTCCCTTGAATTTGTAAGTGATCTGCAAGCCATTGTTTGCGCGCCGCCAGCTTCCTGGTTTTCGTCAATAGTTGAGTACCGATGGCTTCACCCTGCGCAAGCCGAACCAGTACATTCGCTTCATGTCCTGATGCTATTATTGTGTGGGCACCACTTCGCGCAGCACGTTTTGCTGCGATTATTTTTGTCAGCATACCTCCACGTCCGATGGCACTTCCAACACCGCCTGCCATTACCTCAATTGCAGGATCTTCAACCATGGCTTCGTTCAGTAATCTAGCTTGCGCATCTATTCGTGGATCAGCTGTAAATAGTCCGGCTTGATCGGTGAGAATCACAAGTACATCAGCTTCAATCAGGTTTGTTACTAGTGCAGCTAATGTGTCGTTATCACCAAAACGAATTTCGTCAGTTGCTACTGAGTCATTTTCATTGATAATTGGAACTACGTTCATGCTTAGTAATGTGGTAAGGGTCGAGTGGGCGTTAAGGTAGCGCTTGCGATTTGACAAGTCTTCGTGGGTGATCAGTAATTGTGCAGTTTGCAGTTTATGGTCTCGAAAGCAAGATTCATAAGCCTGTATTAGTCCCATTTGCCCAACTGCGGCAGCAGCCTGCAATTTGTGCAGTGCATGAGGGCGTTTTATCCAACTCAGGCGCTGCATACCTTCAGCTATAGCGCCAGAAGAAACCAGCACGACTTCTTTTTTCTCTTGCTTGAGTTTTGCAATCTGCTCAGCGAGGCAAGTGAGCGTAACATGGTCGAGCCCCTGTCCCTGATTAGTGACGAGGCTGCTACCAACTTTTATAACGATGCGCCGAGCTTGTTTTACAATCGATTGCATATTTAAATTCAGAATTTAAGAAATTCCTGCTTCACATTCTTGTTCTAGATGTTCCATGATGGCGTAAGTCAATTCTCTGCATCCTTTACCAGAAAGTGCTGAAATGATAAAGCTTTTGCCCTTCCAGCCCAAGTTATGAATGAATTTCACACAAACTTTCTTACCTTCATCTTTAGTCAACATGTCAACTTTATTGAGTACCAACCAACGTGGTTTTTGATAGAGCAATTCGTCATATTTCTTAAGTTCCATCATAATGGCATTGGCATCACGAGCTGTGTCAGTGCAGTCGTCTAGCGGTGCTACGTCAACTATGTGTAGCAATAAACGTGTACGTATCAGATGCTTCAGAAACTGGTGTCCTAAACCTGCACCTTCTGCTGCCTTTTCTATTAAGCCAGGGATATCTGCCATGACGAAGCTGCGGTTGTGATCTACCCGTACCATACCAAGATTAGGGTACAGTGTGGTGAAGGGGTAATCTGCTACTTTTGGGCGAGCAGAGGATACAGCACGAATCAAGGTAGACTTGCCAGCGTTAGGCATTCCTAGAAGGCCCACGTCTGCCAGTACCTTGAGTTCTAGCTTAAGATCAAGCTCTTGTCCAGCTTCCCCGTGGGTGAATTGACGTGGTGTACGGTTAGTACTGGACTTGAAATGTAGATTGCCGAGCCCGCCTGTACCACCTTTAGCTAGTAAAGCTTTCTGTTGATGGTGCTTTAAATCAGCGATAATTTCTCCAGTGTTGATATCGCTGATAATTGTTCCAATTGGCATGCGCAACAAGATATTTTCCGATCCTTTGCCATATCGGTCAGAGCCGCGCCCGTTCTCGCCTTTTTTGGCGCGATGTATGCGAGCAAAACGGTAATCCACAAGTGTGTTGATATTGCGGTCTGCAATAGCAAATATACTGCCACCATTTCCACCATCTCCACCATCTGGCCCACCCTTTGGGATAAATCTTTCCCGACGAAAACTAGCAACGCCGTCTCCGCCTTTTCCCGCGATCACCTGAATTTTTGCTTCATCTATAAATTTCATAAGATAACAAGTTCCCTTGATTTAGTTCCGACCAATAAAAAAGCCCTACCATAGCGGCCAGGGCTTTTTTTGCAAGAACTAACTAAATCTAAACCGGAGTTATACTTACTGTTTTTCGTTGTTCTGACCCCTTTATACTGAAGTTTACTTTTCCGTTAATCTTAGCAAATAAGGTGTGATCCCTGCCCATGCCAACATTATTGCCAGGATGAACTTGTGTGCCGCGTTGGCGAATGATGATGCTACCTGCAGAGATCAATTCTCCACCAAATCTTTTAACCCCTAGACGTTTGGAATTAGAATCACGACCATTCCTTGTGCTACCCCCCGCTTTTTTATGTGCCATGGTAAATTTTTCCTTTATGCAGAAATGCCGTGATCTGGATTTCAGTATAGTTCTGTCGATGTCCTTGATGTTTCTGGGAGTATTTACGCCGACGCATTTTGAAAATACGTACTTTGTCGTATCGACCTTGTCCCAGTACGGTTGCATTGACTGTGGCACCATCTACAAGAGGTTGCCCCACCGAAATATTGTTACCATCAGCTACCATCAAAACCTGATCTATTACGAGTTTACTGCCAATGTCTGCTAGTATTTGTTCTATTCTAATTTTTTCACCGGCTTCAACACGATACTGTTTCCCACCAGTTTTTATGACCGCATACATGTCAGACTCCATAATTTACTTCTATGAAACCGCGGATTATACATAGCTGTACTTATTAGGTCAAAGGCATGTCGCAAATAAATTTGCATGGGAAACATCTGAACATCCATGTTATCAAATTTGACACGTTGATGATGATGTTTTTAACATGCCAGTTTTTCTTGCAGGTGTCTTATTGTCAATTGAACACATAAGGAACCTTATCGACCTGGACATGGGTGCCACGGATAAGCTTATTCGGGCGAAGCTCCACTCCGACGTGGTTCTCGTTCGCCAAGTGGGCGAATACATTATTAATAACGGTGGCAAGCGTTTGCGGCCTGCATTAGTGATTCTTTCAGCTGGTGCATTTGGTTATACTGGTAAATATCATCACAACCTTGCGGCAATTGTAGAATTTATTCACACCGCAACATTGTTGCACGATGACGTAGTGGATGCCTCAGAATTGAGGCGTAGCAAAGCCACTGCTAATGCTTTGTTTGGTAACGCAGCAAGTGTGCTAGTGGGGGATTTTCTATACTCCCGCGCCTTCCAGATGATGGTTGAGGTGGAGGATATGCGTATCATGCAGGTATTGGCCGATGCAACCAACACGATTGCTGAGGGTGAGGTATTGCAGTTACTCAACTGTCGCAACCCCGATGTTAATGAGGAAAATTATCTGCAGGTGATTCGTTATAAAACTGCTAAATTGTTTGAAGCGGCAACCCGACTAGGTGCAATCCTTAGCAAGGCGACACCAGTAGAGGAAGAATCAATGGCTACCTATGGTATGCATCTTGGTACAGCGTTTCAGTTAACGGACGATATGTTGGATTACTCTGGAGACTACCATGATACTGGTAAAAATTTGGGTGATGATCTTGCCGAAGGCAAACCCACTTTACCGCTAATTTATGCGATGAAAACTGGATCAAAAGAGCAGGTTGCAATAGTACGTAACGCTATCGAGCAAGGTGGAGAAGGGGGCTTACAGGCGGTCTTACAAGTGATTCAGGAAACTGATGCATTGGGTTATGCTCGACAACAAGCAGAAGCTGAATCTTGCATGGCATCTGCAGCGATTTCATCACTTCCAAACTCTAATTACAAGGAATGTTTGCTAGAATTGGCCACCTTCGCAGTAGCGCGGAACTATTAGTGTACCATTTATAAAATGGGCGCCCACTAATCACTTTCGGGGTGTAGCTCAGCCTGGTAGAGTACTGCGTTCGGGACGCAGGAGTCGGAGGTTCGAATCCTCTCACCCCGACCAATTATAATACGGCAAAGGAGACATCACGTTGGGTAGACTGCTATTTTTTGCCCTTATAGCTGTGCTGGTTTTCTGGTTAATAACCCGCTATATTCGAAAGGGGGAAAGTCAGGACAAAGAATCTCTCTCTATTGAGGGGGAAGATATGGTTTGTTGCGCTTATTGTGACTTACGTTTGCCGAAAAGCGAAAGTATCGTTATACAAGACAAATCTTTTTGCAGTGAAGAACATCATCGCTTGTACTCACAGTAAGATATTTACCCTTCTAGCTCCATCCATCTGGGCCTTTGCAGGTTGTCACATTTTCAGTAATTTCTCTTCCATCCTTGAGCACAATGGTTTGCCTGATCGTCTTGCATTCACGAACCCCATCTTCTTTTCCTTCTTCTTGCGTAGGTAGTGTTACTGACTTAACGACTTCTGCTTTGCCCTGTACGCCGCTTTCTGGATTAGTAAAAATCTGAAGTTGGCCTGTATCTGCTGCTTTCTGGGTTGCTTTAATTATATTTTGTTTGTCAACATCCCCCATGTAGTCTTCAATCGCGCCCCTCGCATATAAATCTGAAAAAACTCCGATTATGGAGTCAGACATTGAGCCTAGAATACTTCCCTCAAATTGACTTCCTGATTGGCTTTCCGCATCAGAACTAGCAACATTACCTGTAAGGCTATCAACAGGGCTTATGGATTGACATGCTGATAACGATATAATGAATATAATCGCACTCGGCAGTTTTCTCAGTTTTGATGAGTTAGATATCCTGTACATAATACTTTCCTCAATTTTTTCGTATGCTCCGAATACCGGAATCGGATTCAGATTTATCATGTCATTTGGAGCACCAAAGTTCCTTACTAACGAGATAATTCGGTTTAAGAATGTTCTATAATTATATATAATCACATGCCAATCCTCAAATATTTGTAATGAGCGTTACGCGTCAATTACTTGGTAGCCATAGGAATCTAACGAACGCATTATCCCTCGCTCACTACATTTATATGAAATTTGTCTGTCTACTTAGACATAACCTTAGATACGCATCATTAAACTGAGGGGATAGGATTGAAGCATAGATTTGTGTACACGAAAAAATGTAATGTATACCTAACTAGTTCCTGAAATATTTTTATATCAGATTATATGCCACAACAACTTTTTAAAAGAACCCCCCTTCTTTTCGACGATGATGTTGCTGTAAAAAGAGAGGAAATACGTGCGTATTTTCACGCTACTCTTGATCGTACTGATTCGCTTTTCGAAACATTGCATGGGGAAGAGGCTTATTTTGAAAATCCGATCCCGCTGCGTCATCCATTAATTTTTTACCTAGGACATACGTCAACTTTTTTTATTAATAAACTGCTAATAGCAGGCCTGGTCAAAGAGCGAATTAACCCTAAGTTTGAATCCATGTTTGCTGTTGGGGTCGATGAGATGAGCTGGGATGATCTTAACGTGTCCCACTATGACTGGCCATCAATCGAGGAAGTGCGTTCTTATCGCAAGACTATGCGTAGTGTTGTCGATCGACTTATCAATGAAGCAACACTGACCCTGCCTATAAATTGGGACAATCCTTGGTGGATCGTCTTGATGGGTATTGAACATGAGCTTATCCATCTGGAAACTTCTTCTGTTTTAATCCGGCAGCATGCAATTAAACATGTAAGGCCACATCCTGCTTGGGAACCCTGCCGTAAATCTGGACAAGCCCCACTAAACCAGCTTATTAACGTGCCGTCTGGTATGGTGCGTCTTGGTAAGAGCGAGGTTGCTTCAATTTACGGATGGGATAATGAATTTGGACATCACGAAGCAAAACTTTCGGCTTTTCAGGCCAGTCAGTATTTAGTAAGCAATCAGGAATTCTTGCTTTTCGTTGAGGCAGGTGGCTACACCACAGAAAACTGTTGGGAAGAGGAAGGACGTGCTTGGCAAAAACATGCTCATGCCGAACATCCCACTTTTTGGATCAAGTGCGGCGCCGAGTGGCGACTACGTTTGATGACTGAAGAGGTGGCCATGCCTTGGGATTGGCCAGTGGAGGTAAATTGTCACGAGGCGAAGGCCTTCTGTAACTGGAAGACTACAGCAACTGGTCAATCAATCAGACTACCTACGGAAGATGAATGGTACCGTCTATATAACATGGCTGGGTTATCCGAAGTCTCTCATACCATACCTGCAGCAGGCAATATCCATCTTGATCACTATGCTTCCAGTTGTCCCGTCACTGAATTTCAACAAGGAAAATTCTTCGATATAGTCGGTAATGTCTGGCAATGGACAGAAACGCCGATATACCCATTTGAAGGTTTCAAGGTGCATCCGCTTTATGATGATTTTACAACTCCAACTTTTGACGGCCGTCATAATCTTATTAAGGGTGGCTCCTGGATTTCATGTGGTGACGAGTCACTAAAAAGTGCTCGCTACGCCTTTCGGCGGCATTTTTTTCAGCATGCTGGATTTCGATATGTGGCTGCTAACGCGCCAGTTGTCCAGCAAGGATCTCATTATGAAACCGACAAGTTACTCACGGAGTATGCAGAATTTCATTATGGTGACACGTATTTTGGTGTACCTAATTTCCCGCTGGCATTAGCCGAATTAGCTATCGCAGCTATGGGTGAAAAACCTGCACACAAGGCGCTTGACCTTGGTTGTGCATCAGGACGCTCCACTTTTGAACTAGCACAACATTTCGATCACGTTACTGGCGTTGACTTTTCTACTCGCTTTATTGGTCAGGCTGTTCAGCTTGCCGAAACGGGCATCCTGCGTTACACGCTGACGGATGAGGGTGATCTCGTTTCCTACAAAGAATGTACGCTAACTAGTCTCGGTCTCGATGCTGTTAAACATAAAGTAGATTTCTACCAAGGTGATGCCTGTAACCTAAAACCTCTGTACACAGGTTACGATTTAATTCTTGCCGCAAATCTAATTGATCGCCTTTATGACCCAGATAAACTTCTGACAACTATACATAAACGACTTAATAACGGCGGGTTACTAATGATTGCTTCACCTTATACATGGCTAGAAGAACATACCAAAAAAGAAGCATGGACGGGGGGGTTTAAGAGGGATGGCGAAAACTTTAGTACTCTGGATGGACTTAAAGAGATTCTTGGCAGTCATTTCAAACTGGTTCATGGTCCACAGGAAGTGTCGTTTATTATTCGCGAGACTCGTCGGAAATTTCAGCATACGCTGTCAGAAGTAACAATCTGGGAGAAAATTGATTGAGTAATTACCACGAGCTCGGCCATGATTCTGACTACAGTTTTGATCTGGACATTAATCGTACTAAAACTGCGAGTCTCAAACATGATGGACGACAAAATATGTTTGGTAAAACTGAAGTCATCCCTCTGTGGGTTGCTGATATGGATTTTGCCGCACCGCCAGCTGTGATTCGTGCTCTCTCAGAACGTGCAATTCACCCAGTGTATGGCTACACCTTGTACCCAGAAAGCTTGTATGAATCATTGATAAACTGGCTGAGGCAGCATCATGGCTGGCGGGAGGTGCAGCGAGAGTGGGTTATGATGTGTCCTGGCGTAGTACCTTCGTTGCACGCGGCTGCTTTAGCATTCGCGGAACCAAGTGAATCAGTAATCATACAACCGCCGGTGTACTCTCCTTTTTTTTCAGCTGTCACCAGTACAGGTAGAAATCTAGTACAGAATCCATTGCGCCCTGAGAATGGTCGCTATGCTTTCGATTTCGACCATCTGGAACAGTGCGCAGCAGGAGCGCGCATGCTGTTTCTCTGCTCTCCTCATAACCCAGTGGGTAGAGTGTGGAGTAAATCAGAATTGGAGCGCATCATACATATTGCAAAAAAATACAATCTAGTCGTATTTTCAGACGAGATTCATGCTGACTTAGTCTATGCTGAAAGCAAACATCACATACTTGCAACATTAGCCGAAGATCCGAGCAACACCATTACTGCCGTTGCGCCCAGTAAAACATTCAACATTCCCGGCCTGAATTTATCTGCGCTAATTGTACCGGATGAGAAGCATCGTATTTCTATTACCCAGGCTTTTGAGTTCCTACATGTTAGTGCATCTAATCCCTTCAGTATCGTCGCCTTCGAGGCTGCTTATCGAGAAGGTGAATCGTGGCTGAACGCATTGCTAGCTTATTTACAAGATACGAGAGATTTTGTAGAGAAGTATCTGGTGGCCCATCTTCCAAAAATTCAACTTACAAAACCAGAGGGAACTTACCTGCTGTGGCTTGATTGCCGTATGTTTGGAATGAGCGCCACACAACTTAAGCACTTCTTTGTACACAAGGCCGGCGTAGGTATGAGTCCTGGCATTTTGTTCGGCGAAGGAGGCAAAGGATTCATGCGCATGAATATCGGCACCCCCCGCCATATTATTGCTAAAGCTCTAGAAAATATCAGAAGAGCGAGTCTGTGAAGCAGGTAAAGTAGCGAAAAAATTAATGGATTAACTCGGTATGAAGAAAAATGACAAAATGAAGCAAAAAAATGTGCCTTCAAGAGTAGGAGTGATCATACATAGCTATTATGTAAATTCATTCCTGATAATTAGGAGCACACACTTTTTTTGGCACAAGTAAGGCCGCATATACCAATATTGGATACTTTCACTTGGCGGTAATTTATAAAAATATTGGAAAACATTCTGCTAGTTTAATGATTTTTTTCTAAAGTTAATTCTCGCTGATCATTTTACTATTAACCAAAATACTAGGCCAGCTAACATACCACCAAATGAAATACATGTAATAAGTAGTATCTTTGTCCGAACACGAAGGACTTCGATGGCCTCAACGATACGTGCATTCTGCTTGGCGAGTGATCTGATTAATTCCACAGATGATTCTTGTTCATCACTCAATTCAAGTATCTTTGCCTCAATTTTGTGAAGACGAGGGTTAAGGCTCCCAAGACTTTCACTGTCAGATGTGCTGGTTGGTGAGTCTGGATTTTCTGAAAGGTTGGAAGCATTAGTCCTTGTTCCAGCATAGAGATTCTTTGCTGCTTTGACGATGTGTGGCGCAGATTCAAGTACATCTTTCCATGGAATAATTTTTAAAGCTGTAATCCACCCAAACGCCATGACTTTACCCTCACTCTTGAATATGCCCAATGAGGCTTTATATTATGAAACTGAACTTTTAATCTTGCCATAGATGAGCACATGCATCAATACTGTACTAATCAGTATGACAAATAAAACGCCACTTGGTGGCCAAGTATTATCAATATTGTCTGCAAAATGGTGTGCAAGACCACAATACCGAGATTAAGTACTACAGATCTGAGATGCTTAAAAGTTAATTATAATAACTTGGAATAGATTAGGTTGTTGAAGAGGTAGAAACATTAGGGGTTTATATTCAATTAGATTTTAGCAAGTACCTCTGAAACCGTTTCACCCATTTTGGCAGGAGTTGGACAGATGGTGACACCTAGTTCTTCTAGTATTGCAATCTTTTCTGCAGCGCTTTCTCCTGCTGATGAAATAATCGCGCCTGCATGTCCCATACGTCGACCTTCCGGTGCAGTTAAACCTGCGATGTAGGCAATAAGAGGTTTAGTTAAGTAATTTTTGGAAAAAATTCCAGCTTCCACTTCCTGCGGCCCGCCAATTTCTCCAATCATGACTACCGTCTTTGTTTCAGAATCTAATTCAAATTTTTCTAAAATATCACAATATGTGCTACCAGTAATTGGATCGCCGCCAATGCCTACTGATGTTGAAATACCAATGCCCAATATTCTCATTTGATCAGCAGCTTCATAGCCCAAGGTGCCTGAACGGCCAATAATCCCAACGTTACCTTGACTAAAAATATGACCGGGCATAATGCCCAGCATTGAACGTCCAGGGCTGATAGTGCCAGCGCAGTTAGGGCCAGTTAACAACATTCTTTCTTCTTTAGGAGAACGACGCAGATAGCTTTTAACAGTCATCATATCCTGAGTAGGAATGCCGTCAGTGACTGCTACACAGTATCTTATTCCGGCATCAGAGGCCTCCATAATTGAGTCAGCTGCAAATGCGGGTGGAACAAATATTATGCTAACTTCGGCTCCGACCTGGTGCACAGCTTCCTTTACCGTATTAAAAATAGGTAACCCCAAATGTTGTTGGCCGCCCTTTCCAGGAGTGACACCGCCTACGAGATTGGAACCGTATTTAATCATTTCTTGAGCATGGAATGTACCGATTTTTCCGGTAAATCCTTGAACAATAATGCGCGTTTCTTCGTTAATTAAAATTGACACTATGCTTTCCTCTAGTATCCTCTCGCAACTACTTCATTACGAGCCTGGACAACCTTTTCAGCCGCTTCTGCTAATGTATTTGCCATAATGATGGGTAGGTTACTCTCAGTAATTATCCGACGACCTAGGGCAACATTTGTACCAGATAAACGCACAACCAACGGTATCCTCATATCCATATTTTTAATTGCTTGTACGATGCCTTCGGCAATCCAGTCACAGCGGTTAATGCCAGCAAAAATGTTGACCAGCAGCGCTTTAACATTTTTATCAGCTAATACCAAACGAAATGCCTTTTCTGTGCGCTCAGCGGATGCACCTCCACCAACATCAAGGAAATTGGCAGGCTCACCACCAGCTATCTTGATCATATCCATGGTAGCCATAGCTAGGCCTGCACCGTTAATCATGCAACCGATGTCTCCATTTAGACTAACGTAGCTCAAACCGTGTTCTGCAGCTGCTACTTCACGAGGGTCTCCCTGGGTTTTATCACGTAGCTCGGCAATTTTATGGCGGCGAAATAAGGCATTCTCATCAAAGCTCATTTTTGCATCTAATGCGACTAGCTCGTTATTTTTGGTGACTACAAGCGGGTTGATTTCTAGCATATTTGCATCAAGGTCACGTAATGCACGATAGCAACGTCTTATAGTTTTAACACTATGAGTTAATAGTTGCGTAGTCTCTAGACCTAAAGCAAAGACCATTGTACGTGCTTGAAAATCTTGTAGGCCGACAGCAGGTTCAATATAGATTTTATGTATTGCCCCAGGATTTGATTCCGCTAATTTTTCAATTTCCATGCCTCCCTGGTTAGAACCTATCATAACGATACGCTCGGAGCTTCGATCAATCAGAAAACAGAGATACAGCTCCTTAGTAATGCTTATTCCTGCCTCAACATAAACGCTAGAACAGATTTTCCCTGCTGGACCGGATTGAAGAGTAACTAGTTTTTTACCCAATAATTCTTCTGCCGCTATTTCAACTTCATCGTGAGTCTTACATATTATGATGCCACCAGCTTTACCACGCGCACCTGAATGAATCTGTGCCTTTACCACCCAATTATTACTGTTTATTTCTCTAGCGCGCTGTACCGCCTCTTCGGGACTATAAGCTAGACCACCGTCTGCTATTTTGACGCCATACTCTGCTAAAATTTCTTTTGCTTGATATTCATGGATGTCCAATGTCTCACCCTTATCTAGAAAAATTGTAAAGAAGATAATATATTAGACAAGTTTTAACATTTCTAACGATCTTTTTTTACGGCGATTGCCTCCGCTACTTCTACTACGTTGTTAGCCATTCTTGCTGAAGCAGCATCAATTAATCGACCATCTAATGCGGCCGCACCCTTACCTTGCGCAGCTGCTTTTTCTAGTGCAGTTAAAATTCGTTTTGCCTTTTCAATTTCTGCAGCAGGTGGTGTAAAAACTTCATTTGCAAGAGCAACTTGAGATGGATGAATTGCCCATTTGCCTTCAATACCTAGTGCAGCAGCTCTTCTAGCAGCTAATTTATAGCCATCTGGATCTGTTATGTCGCCAAAGGGGCCATCAATTGGACGTAAACCATAAGCACGACAGGCAACCGTCATTCGGCTGATAGCTGCGTGCCATTGGTCACCCGGATAATCTGGATTAAGACCACCAATGTTGGTTGTTCTAGCGCGATTGCTAGCTGCATAGTCCGCCACACCAAAATGTAAGGCCTCAAGACGACCTGAGGCTCCGCCGCGAGCGATGTCTTCGACATTAGACATACCTAAAGCTGTTTCGATCAGGACCTCAATCCCGATCTTGTTTTTTAAACCCTGTTGGATTTCTAACTGGTTTAGCATAGCTTCAACCATGTAAACATCTGAATAGACACCTACCTTAGGGACTAAAATGGTGTCTAGTTTGTGACCAGCTTGTTCAATCAGGTCGACTACATCGCGGACCATAAATTGAGTGTCTAGGCCATTGATTCGTACTGAAAGTGATACACCATATTCTTTCCAGTCTAAATCGTTTATAGCTTCAATAACATTTTTACGAGCCCGTATCTTGTCGTCCGGAGCAACCGCATCTTCAAGATCAAGAAAAACGAAGTCCACACCACTTTTCATCGCCTTTTCGAACATGTTTGGATTTGAACCTGGTACAGCTAATTCACAGCGCTGTACTCGTAAAACAGCAGTTTCATGTAATGTGTGACTCATCCATTTTTTTCCTAAGAGATATGCTACTGAATATGCGTACTACCCGGTTTTATTGTTATATTTTTCGATCTGAAATAAGTAAAAACAATTACATTTTATTAGAACAAACCGTCATTTTACTTTTGGAAAACATAATGTCAATTTTTTACATAAAATTATGAGTGATCTGGTTTTAACGGTACAACAATTAGTTAGATACTATGATTCCTTGGACGATGAAAAATCGGTGAAGTCGGCAACAGAATTAATTGCTAAGTTACTGTACCTCTATCTCATTTTTACTTCTTGGTAGTTACTAGATTTCGTAAGGTGAAATATTGATATTACTTAAATAAGCTATGGAGAGGCATCAGTTTAATCTCTTCTTTT
Organism: Nitrosomonadaceae bacterium; assembly: GCA_036477105.1. GTDB lineage: Bacteria > Pseudomonadota > Gammaproteobacteria > Burkholderiales > Nitrosomonadaceae > BJGV01. The sequence goes on from JAZGCR010000036.1 coordinate 16,076, forward strand.
TATATTTAAATGTTTTTAAATCAATATGAAATTTGACCCTGATATGTTTGCCTTGCTATACTACTTGGTTACTGGCGCGGGGTGGAGCAGT
>JAZGCR010000037.1:0-7803 GCA_036477105.1 Nitrosomonadaceae bacterium
CCCACATTTACGCCGAATATTGGCATTTTTGCTCAGAAACACGTGATTTGCGGCAAGATGAAACTATTATTCTTAAAAAGTTGCTTACTTACGGTGCGGCACAGCAGACTAAAGCTTCCTCGGGGGAGTTGTTGCTGGTGTTGCCTCGTCCCGGAACCATTTCTACTTGGTCATCTAAAGCTACTAACATCGCCCGTCACTGCGGATTAGATGCAGTCGAGCGGTTAGAACGTGGCATAACGTTTTATATACAGTCTAGGGACGGGCTTTCAGCCGAGGAGAGAAACCCATTGCTCCCATTGATCCACGACCGCATGACTGAAGCAGTGTTCAGCTCGTTCAATGATGCGGAAAGTTTGTTCCAGCATTTTGAGCCTGTTCCGTTCAACACGGTTGATGTGCAGGTGAGTGCGGTAGAGATGTTGCAACTAGCCAATAGCGAAATGGGCCTTGCGTTATCGTTCGACGAAATTGAATATCTTGCAGCTCATTTTTCGCGCATTGGGCGCAATCCAACCGATGTGGAATTGATGATGTTCGCCCAAGCGAATTCAGAGCATTGTCGCCACAAGATCTTCAATGCAGACTGGGTGATAGATGGTAAACCTCAGACAAAGTCGCTGTTCTCAATGATACGTAATACTCATCAACTACATCCGCAAGGTACGGTGGTGGCTTATACGGATAATTCTTCCATCATCGAAGGAGCCAAAATCGATCGCTTCTATCCTGGTAAGGATAACGCCTACAGTTATGCCAAGGAGCATACGCATATCCTGATGAAGGTAGAGACTCACAATCATCCCACTGCAATATCGCCCTATCCTGGTTCCGCCACTGGCGCAGGAGGGGAAATTCGCGACGAAGGAGCAACTGGTCGCGGCGCCAAACCAAGGGCAGGATTCACAGGATTCTCAGTTTCAAATTTAAACATTCCTAGATTTGTCCAACCTTGGGAGGTGCACCGGGAACCTGGGGAAAATCATTCGTACGGCAAGCCTTCACGCATCTCATCAGCCTTGCAAATCATACTGGAAGGTCCGATTGGTGGGGCGACATATAACAATGAATTTGGTCGTCCTAATCTAGCTGGGTACTTCCGTACTTTCGAGGAACTGATTGCGGGCGAGATGCGTGGTTATCACAAGCCTATTATGTTGGCAGGAGGCATAGGCCATATTTCTGAACTTCATTCATTCAAGGAAGAGCTCCCATCAGGTTCGTTGTTAATTCAACTGGGCGGGCCAGGAATGTTGATTGGACTGGGCGGTGGCGCGGCTTCCAGCATGGACACTGGGATAAATGAAGAAAGCCTGGATTTTAACTCGGTGCAGCGTGGCAACGCGGAGATGGAACGGCGTGCTCAGGAAGTGATTGACCGATGCTGGCAGATGGAAAGAAAGGGGGAGTCAAACCCAATTCTTTCGATTCACGATGTCGGTGCAGGTGGATTGTCCAACGCGTTGCCGGAGCTGTTACATGGTTCACGACGTGGCGGATGTATCAATCTGCGCGATATTCCTTTGGAAGAGTTGGGCATGTCGCCAATGCAAATCTGGAGCAACGAAGCACAGGAACGTTATGTACTTGCAATCAGGCCAGAATCTCTGGAGCTGTTCAGGGCAATTTGCGAACGTGAACGCTGCCCGTATGCGGTGGTGGGTAAAGTGACGGAACAAGAACAACTTACCATAACTGATCCAACTTTCAATAATTTTCCGGTCGATATAGAGATTTCGGTATTACTAGGGAAGTTGCCGAAAATGATGCGCGAAGTTGCGCACATTAAAAAATCACCAGTACCATTCAATACGGTAGGATTGAATTTAAAAGAGTCTGCCTATAGGGTGTTGCGTCTGCCTGTGGTGGCGGACAAAACATTTCTTATAAGCATCGGTGACCGTAGCGTTGGAGGGGTGACAGCGCGTGATCAGATGGTGGGGCCGTGGCAAGTGCCGGTAGCGGATGTAGCAGTGACACTGATGGGCTATCAGACTTATCAAGGCGAGGCATTTACCGTAGGCGAGCGTGCGCCGCTGGCGTTACTCAATCCTGCCTCCGCCGCACGTATGGCGGTGGGCGAGGCTATCACTAATATTGCCGCCACATTGATTGAACATATCGGAGAAATAAAACTTTCTGCCAACTGGATGGCTGCTGTTGGACATCCCGGTGAGGACGCGGGTTTGTTCGATGCGGTTCACGCGGTAGGCATGGAATTGTGCCCACAGCTGGGAATCAGTGTCCCGGTTGGCAAAGATTCTATGTCGATGAAGACTGCATGGGAAACCAATTCTGATAATGGTGATTGGGGCACTAGGAAAGAAGTGACAGCACCGTTATCCCTAATCATCTCCGCTTTTGCAAGAGTAACAGACGTTCGTAAAACACTTACGCCACAGTTGCGAACTGACTGCGGCGAGACGGAATTGATCTTGGTCGATCTTGGTGTGGGTAGGAATCGACTTGGTGGTTCAGCGCTGGCACAGGTTTACAAACAAGTAGGCGATACTGCGCCTGATGTTGTAGGTTCAGATGGCGTGAATAAACTTAAAGGGTTATTTGCTGCTATACAATACCTAAATCAAGAAAATAAAATACTAGCTTACCATGATCGTTCCGACGGCGGTTTGTTTACGACGCTATGCGAAATGGCTTTCGCTGGACATGTGGGCGTAACTATAAATCTCGATCAGCTGTGTTTCGATGTGCTCGCTAATGATGTGGATGGATACGAATTGAAGCAGGAAATACTAAATGGAAGATTCCTGGAACACATCATATCGGTTTTGTTTAATGAGGAACTCGGAGCAGTGATCCAGATAAAGACTGAACATCATTATGATTTTATGAAAACCGCGTTTGAAGCAGGTTTACGTGACATATGTTTTGTAATCGGCAGTCTCAACAGCAAGGATGAAGTTCGGTTCTTGCGTAACAATAAACCGGTGTTTTCTGAGAAACGTACGGACTTACATCGTGCTTGGTCAGAAACTTCTTACGAAATGCAGAAGTTGCGCGACAACCCAGCGTGCGCACAACAGGAATACGATCTCAAGCTCGATATCTCTGATCCTGGCTTGTATGTGCAACTTAGCTTTGACTTAGATAACGATATTGCTGCACCTTATATTCAGAGTGGTGTCAGACCAAGAATTGCTATTCTGCGCGAGCAAGGAGTGAATGGCCACGTGGAAATGGCCGCCGCTTTTGATCGAGCGGGATTCGCTGCAACGGATGTACATATGAGTGACATCATTGCGAGACGTGTTTCGCTGAAGGATTACAAGGGTCTTGCAGCATGTGGCGGATTTTCTTACGGAGACGTGCTGGGAGCAGGAGAGGGCTGGGCTAAATCTATTCTATTCAATCATTACGCCCACGATGAGTTTGAAGCTTTCTTTAGGCGTGCTGATACCTTCGCATTGGGTGTATGCAATGGTTGCCAAATGATGAGCAATCTGCATGAAATTATTCCCGGCGCTGAACATTGGCCACATTTTGTTCGCAATAAGTCAGAGCAATTTGAAGCACGTTTTGTTATGGCGGAAGTTCAAAAAAGTCCGTCATTGTTCTTCGATGGAATGGCAGGGAGTCACATGCCTATTGTCGTTTCGCATGGTGAGGGTTACGCAGAATTTGCCAGCGAGAAAAAACTTTCAGCTGCCCTATCTCTTGTGGTGTTGCGCTTCGTGAATAATCGTGGCAAGCCTACCGAGGTTTATCCGCTTAATCCCAACGGTTCGCCTCAAGGTGTCGCTGGCATGACGACACCTGATGGACGTTTCAGCGTACTTATGCCACATCCAGAGCGTGTGTTTCGCACCGTTCAACATTCGTGGCATCCCAATGATTGGCATGAAGATGCGCCATGGATGCGGATGTTCAAGAATGCGAGAAAATGGATGGGATGAAGAATATGCTAGTAGCACCGACTAGAAGAATTAAACAAATGATGATGTGGAGATGTGCAGCATGACAATTTCTAGATATGCACTACATATTGGAATTCTTAGTATTGTTTTGCTGATACTCGGTACTGAATTAAATGTGGCACATGCAGAAGTAAACTCTGGCAATAAGGAGGAATCAGAGTGCGTACCGGTTGCGAGTTGGGTGGTTCCAGGAGGTAAGCAGGTATCTGACACCGAAATCATTTCTCGTGCAGCAAATCAATCAATAGTGTTACTAGGAGAAGCACACGCTAACCCAGAGCACCATCGTTGGCAGTTACAAATGCTGGTCTCGTTGCATACTGTACATCCTGATATGGTGATTGGTTTTGAGATGTTTCCACGTCGGGTGCAGAAGGTACTTGATCAGTGGGTATCTGGCGAGCTTTCCGTAGCGGAATTTCTTGTCGCGGCAGATTGGAAACATGTATGGAATACTGAAGCGAGTGCTTATTTGCCACTTTTTCACTTTGCGCGGATGAATCGAATACCAATGGTAGCGCTCAACATCGACGCGCATTTGAGACGGGAAATTTCTTTAAAGGGTTTTGATAGCATTTCAGAGGATAAACTCGAAGGCGTGACACGCCCTGCTCTACCCAGTGCTGCATACCTCGATTACTTGATGCCGATCTACAAGAAGCATGATCGTGATGGCAAGGATAAGGGTGGGATCAGCCTCGACGATTTGGATTTCCAGCGTTTTGTTGGAGGTCAGCAACTATGGGATCGGGCGATGGCACAAGCTCTCCTTTCAGCACTGAGCCGACCAGGGCGGCCGCTAGTGGTTGGAATCATGGGCACTGGACATATCAAGTATGGCTACGGGGTGCCTCATCAATTGAAAGACCTAGGTATTGAGGATGTTGCCATGCTCCTACCTTGGGACGGTAGCAAAGCATGCGAACATTTTGTCAATGGAATTGCAGATGCAGTATTTGGTGTGGCACCATATATTGCCCTGCACGTGCCGCCACGTCAACGACTTGGTATCCGCTTTGAAATGGTACAGAACGGGGCTCTCGTCATACAAATCGAGAAAGGTAGCATAGCAGAAGCAGCCGGCATCAAAGATGGGGACACCATCACAGATATTGCAGGTTTAGAGGTTAAACAAATCAACGATGTTGTTGAAGCGGTCCAGAGGCAGGCACCTGGCACCTGGTTGCCACTTAGAGTAAAGCGTGGTGGCGAGACGATTGAGATTATCGCCAAATTTTCTGCGGTGATGCAATGAGAATTAGTATGCCGCTTGAGTGGCTGCGTCTCATTTGGCGTATCTCGTTTGCTCCGTTCTTGATCTTTATTGCAACCGTTGCATCTACTATGTCTATCGTTTTCGCAGCACCCTACCTAGCAAGGGGCTCTTCAGCAGTTGAATACGACATTATCGTGCACATTGACCCGGTCGCACAAAGTATTGAAGGGCATAGTGTGATTACGACAACGTCTTCACACGAATTAATTCTGGCGTTGGGTCGCCGTTTTAAGGTGACACGCGCACTCGTCGATGGAGAGATTCTTAAACCGTCGAGTACAAGCCCCGGGATGATGCGCACCTGGCAGATTTCAGGCAGCCAGAGTGTTCCACGGCGCATCGAGGTCCAATGGCAGGGCAAACTTTCATCGCTGAATACTTCACTTGATCACCAGCAAACACTTGGAAGGGCCGAGCCGGTAAGTGGTAGCTTTGGTACTTTTCTTCCCGATTCGAGTGGCTGGTATCCACGTATTGCTGGAGAACTTGCAAGTTACCGTGTAAGCCTTGAAATGCCACCCGGGCAGCGTGGCCTTGTTGCTGGGCGGCTCATCGAAGAATACGAGTCGGATGAAGGCTACCATGCACGTTTTGAATTTCCTTTTCCATCTGAAGGAATTGATTTTATGGGCGGCCCCTACACTGTAGAGACTGATACGATGCGTAGTACGGGCGGCAAGTGGATCCAGCTGCGAACCTATTTTCATCCACAAATTAAAGAACTTGCACGCGTCTACCTCGACGCAGTAAAGGGCTACATTAATCTCTACGAATCGTGGATCGGCGAGTATCCATTTACCGAGTTTAGCGTCATATCGAGTCCGACACCTACAGGTTTTGGTATGCCGACGCTTACCTATCTTGGCATCGACGTACTGCGGTTGCCATTTATACGCAGCACTTCCCTTGGACACGAAGTACTGCATAACTGGTGGGGAAACGGAGTTTATCCCTATTACCCGGGTGGTAATTGGTCCGAGGGGTTGACAACGTTTATGGCGGATTACGCGTACAAGGAGCGAATAGGCCCAGAAGCTGCGCGGGAGATGCGGCTTAGTTGGCTACGCGATTTTGCTGCCCTATCACCTGGACAGGACTCGGCACTTGACACGTTTACTTCACGCACGCACGGTGCCTCTCAGATTGTCGGCTACAACAAGGCAGCAATGATATTCCTGATGCTACGTGATTTGCTTGGTCATGAGAGCTTTGATCGTGCACTCCAGGCGTTCTGGCGCCAGCAGCGCTTTCGTGTCGCTTCGTGGTCGGATCTACGGCGCGCATTCGAGACCGAGTCAGGGCAGGATTTACAAACTTTTTTCGAGCAGTGGCTCACATATACAGGGGCGCCTACTGTGCGTATTGCAAAAGCAAGGCGCACTCAGTCAGACTCTGGTTACCGGGTGACAATTACACTTGAGCAAGTGGTTTCCTCATATAGCCTCCGCGTGCCGATTGCTGTGCATACCAAGGAGGGTAAGGAAATCCGGACGTTTGATTTGGATCGTGGCCGACAGACTTTTTCGTTTGAATTACGTACCAAACCTCTTGAAGTAGTTCTTGATCCTGATTTGCGGTTATTCCGGCGGTTGACTCCTGACGAGGCGCCACCGATTCTGCGCCAGGTCATGGTGGATCAGACAGCGGTAACTGTCCTGTTGTCTGGGATGGGTGAGGCACGTGTCGTCGCCGAGGAGCTTGCCAAAAAGCTTCAGAACCGTGCACCAAAAATAGTCTCAGCGAGGGATGCTCTCACAGCGACTCCAGTATTAGTAATTGGTCTGCAGGAGCAGGTTGATATGTGGCTTAAATTGCACAAGTTACCTGCGCGTCCAGTTATCATGCGCCGCGATGCTACAGCACATGCTTGGACGGTGAGCCGTAAGGATGGTGTGACGCTTGCAATTGTGTCTGCGCAGGACACGGCCTCACTTGAAGCTTTGGTGCGACCGTTGCCACACTACGGGAGACAGAGTTATGTGGTCTTCGATGGTGCAAGGGCTATCGAGCGTGGTACATGGCCAGCACGTGTGCAGGTGGTGAAGTTGAATTAATCTGGAATACCGCCGCTTTCAAGCAACGATGGGGAAAGTCCTTTTGTCGTGTCAGGGATGTGGCTCACAATTCTCAAGCCCCATCTTAGCGGCAATGAAAAACACCTCTGTGTCTTGTCTTATTGATTATCTAGGGTACTCATTTTCTAGTACTGTCAATTTAAATTTTGACTGCATCGCGGCATAGATTTTTACAGAGCTTCATCTATCCAAAAGAAAGGTAGATCAATTATGTGGGCCGAGGGCGCAGGCATCGAACAATGAGTATCTACAAATGAGACCCTGTCTTTTTCGTTGCGGAGTTGATTCGTCTGCTATTTGTAAAATCAAACTACAGTTGACCACCGAGCTTTTTGTTTTTCCGACTTTGGGGTAGGTTTTTTGTTAACATGTACTATTAATTTCTTAATTTAGCGGGGTATTTGATGGCTATTGAAAGAACTTTGTCTATCATCAAACCTGATGCGATGGCAAAAAATATAATTGGAGAAATCTATTCCCGTTTCGAGTCCAACGGGTTAAAAATTATTGCAGCGCG
>JAZGCR010000038.1:0-6008 GCA_036477105.1 Nitrosomonadaceae bacterium
CAAGTCCTTGCGCAAGGTCAATTGTGCCGGAGCAGTTGATCCACTTACCAGCATAAGTGCGTGACTTTCATCTCGAATGTGGTTATAGAGATTAAACAAGCCGATTTGTGCTGATGCGTTGAGATGATCAACATCATCAACTGTTAAACAGTCAAATTCACTAATTGCTGAAAACTCTGCATTTATGTTATGTGTGAAGCCGCACTTAATATAAACTGCATCCAGTTTATTTTGTGTGAAGGTTTCAACTATCGCTTGCAATAAATGGCTTTTGCCACATCCCTTTCCACCCCACAGGTAAACAAAACGTTCTTGCTCGCGTCCCCCAAGGATATTATTCAGGGTTTGCAACAGTTCTAAGTTGCGTCCCGGCACGAAATTATCCAGTGTAGGCGGAGAGGGGGGGGCGATTTCGAGCAGCAGTTGCTTCATTTACGAATTGTAGACAGTGCTTTCCAAATATTGCTTACGTACATGACGCAACCAAACTAGTAGTACAGCACTCGCCGGTAATGCCAGTAATAAACCAACAAACCCGAACAACTGGCCAAACGCAAGCAACGCAAAAATCACCACTACCGGATGCAAGCCGATTCGGTTACCAACTAGCCAAGGCGTCACCACCATGTTTTCCAGTAACTGTCCAACACCAAGTACAATCCACACCGGGATCAAGCCGCTCCATCCTTGGAATTGTATCAGCGCCACCAAGGTCGCTAGTATCAGACCGATGACCATGCCGAGATAGGGAACAAATACTAGGATTCCGGCTATCACACCAATTGGCAGAGCAAATTCCAGCCCTACAAGCCACAACCCCATAACGTAATAGATACTCATTAATAACATCACCGAAAGTTGTCCACGCAAAAATTCAGCCAATACTCGATCAATCTCACGTGCGAGCACATTAACTTGTTCATACCAGTGGCGTGGAATTATTTCGTCGACAAATCTGACTAATTGTGTCCAGTCGCGCAGTAAATAAAATAGCACGACCGGCACCAATACAAGATTCAAGAGAAATTCCATTATTGCTACACCACCGCTGGTGAACGATGGTACTAACTTGGCAACAATTCCACCCGCGCTTTGCCAGTTCTGTGTCAACGTTTGTTTGAGTAAAGTAATATCCAATTGTAAGCTGATGCCCAATTGCGTTTCTAACCAAGGAGCTAGGCCGTCTCTAACTGTTTCAAGATAGGCTGGTGCTTTCTCGATTAACCGGGAAGCCTCTCTCTCGAATAGGGGTGCGATAATAAGAATCAATGCCGTAAATAAGCTTAGCAACAGTGTCATTACTAGTATCGTGCCGAGAGAACGTGAAATTTTCCATATTGTTATTCTTGTCACCAGTGGATTAAAGATATAGGCGATGATTCCCGCCAGAAAGAATGGCGCGAGTATCGGGCTTAGCAGATAAATCAATACACCTACGATAGAGACTAGTGCTAACCACCATAGATAATGTAAATCGTCGGAGTGTTTGTGGTTCATTTACGGTAAAATATGGTTCCTGAAAATTGCACTCTAACTGCAACAAAGCGAGAACTCAAATTGACTTCATCTGATCAAAGAAATTTGGACTCAATCCAGATGTCCTACTATGACGCAGGTGTTGACATTGATGCAGGCAACCGCTTGGTGGAAAACATCAAGCCCTATGCCAAGCGCACTATACGTTCGGAAGTGCTTACCGGGATCGGTGGCTTTGGTGCGCTATTTGAGATTTCCAAAAATTACCGAAATCCGGTACTGGTGTCGAGCACCGATGGCGTGGGCACCAAATTGAAGCTTGCATTTAAACTGGGGAAGCACGACGGAGTAGGCATAGACTTGGTGGCAATGAGCGTTAACGACATTTTGGTGCAGGGAGCAGAGCCATTGTTCTTTCTGGACTATTTTGCCTGTGGCAGACTGGATGTGGATATCGCTACCCGTGTAGTCAGGGGTATCGCTGCAGGATGCGAACAAGCAGGATGTACTTTAATTGGCGGCGAAACAGCAGAAATGCCAGGTATGTATTCAGAGAATGAATACGATCTTGCGGGTTTTACAGTAGGTGTGGTGGAGAAAGATCGTATCATAAGCGGCCTATCCATTTGGGAAGGCGACGTGGTGCTTGGGCTTGCTTCCAGTGGCGCACATTCAAACGGTTATTCTTTGATTCGCAAGATTCTTGAAGAGAACAACACGGATTTGTCCGCTAACTTCAATGATAAGACGATGATGGATGTAATCATGGCGCCAACTCGTATTTACGTAAAACCATTGCTTGGACTGCTGAAGCGTTTCCCGATAAAAGGTATGGCGCACATTACAGGCGGCGGGTTGGTAGAAAATATTCCGCGCATTCTACCCGAGGGTGTTACCGCTGTATTGCAAAAGAGTGCATGGGATATGCCAGCGTTGTTCCACTGGTTACAACAGCAAGGTAAAATTACTGATCGTGAAATGTACCGTGTATTTAATTGTGGTATTGGCATGGTAATAATAATCTCTAATGAACACGCAGAAGCTGCTATGGGGGCATTGCATTCCGCAGGAGAGATTGTGTGGCGCATTGGCACAATTCGACAATGTGGGAAAGGTGAAGCACGGACTATCGTCGTGTGATCAGCATTGAGTCGTGTCCATCCTATAATCATAATGAAATCCCTTGTCATTCTTATTTCCGGTCGTGGTAGCAATATGCGAGCTCTACTCGAAGCAAGGCTTTCGGTCAGGGTGGCCGCTGTTATTAGTAACAATCCTGAAGCAGCTGGACTGGAGATAGCTAAAATGTACGATGTCGAAACGGGCATAGTAGACCATCGTACATATCCTGACCGCGAAGCGTTTGATATCGCCCTAGCGAAAAAAATTGACTTTTACCGGCCGTCTCTTGTTGTGTTAGCTGGTTTCATGCGTATGTTAGGAGACGGTTTTGTTAACCAGTATAAAGGCAAGATAATGAACATACACCCTTCGTTATTGCCTGCTTTCCCCGGCCTTGGAACTCACGAATGGGCATTGGAGGAGGGTGTGAGAATACATGGTTGTACAGTACATTTTGTTACGCCTCAAATGGACCACGGTCCAATTATTATTCAGGCAGCAGTTCGGGTACTGCCAGATGATACTAATGAAACCCTCGCGGCACGAGTATTGCAGCAGGAACATCGTATCTACCCTGAGGCCGTGCGTTTATTTATGGAAGGCCGGATAAAACTCTCTGGAAGTCATGTTGAAGTGAGCAACATTGCTTCTGATAATTTAGTTCTATATTCACCCGAATTACACAAATGAAACCCTTATTCATTATCTTATTGCTTGTATTTTTTCATTTTATAGCAAGGAGATTTTGACACATCATTGTGCAAGTTCGGACTATTGTGCTGACAAAACAGTAAGAAAAGGACGAGATACGCTCGGCAGAATAATCTAACTTGCTGTCACCACTATATATTGCCAGAACATAGTTGGCACTGGAAAGGTTGCTCCTGCGATAGAACAAGCGATAACAATAATTAGCTACGCAGAGGATCACGGGATAACTTATATCAGAAACTACGTGTTACCTATACCAAATTCGAAAGTGTAGGAAAATGCGGTGGAGTATCTTTGCAAGGATTTACAATAGATGCGCCTTACCCTTGATCAATTGGATATGGCCATTGCGGCATTACGTGCAGTGCAGCGGTTGGCGCGTCCTGCCGATGGTGTGCTGAGGTATTTTTTTCGTGAAAATTCTAAACTTGGCGTAAACGACCGGGCATTCATAACAGAAACTGTATTTGGTATTTTGCGGCATTTTTTTTCCCTTGAGTATATCGTCGGCACTACTACACCCCGTTCATTGCTTCTTGCCTACCTTGTTAAGTTTCAAGGTACGAATTTGCGAGAGTTAATGCCATTTGTCAGCGAGACTGAAGCAAAACGGCTTGCAAAAATCAAAGCGGTGAAGCTGGAATCACAGTCACTAGCTATTCGCGCAGAATTTCCAGAGTGGTTGGTGGAAAAAATGCGAGTATTCATGCTGGATGCGGATATCCTTGCTTTCGGACTCTCGCTACAACAATCCGCATCACTTGACTTACGCGTAAACACGCTGATCGCAAGCCGCGATGAAGTACTTGCGACATTGAGTAAAGATGGCATTGAAGCACAAGCCACTCCTTACTCTCCCATCGGTATCCGCCTCGTTAGAAAATCCACTATCAATCATCATGACTTGTTTCTCGCTGGCAAGATCGAAGTACAGGACGAGGGTAGTCAACTTCTAGGTTATTTGCTAGAACCCAAGCGAGGGGACATAGTAGTAGATTTTTGTGCTGGTGCTGGTGGTAAAACACTAATGATGGGCGCGTTAATGTGTTCGAAAGGGCGTATCTACGCATTTGATATTTCTGAGAAACGATTAAACAACTTGAAACCACGCCTCAAGCGTTCTGGTCTGTCCAACCTGCATCCACGGTTGATCAGTAACGAAAACGATATCAAGATAAAGCGACTGACAGGAAAAATTGACCGAGTTCTGGTGGATGCGCCATGTAGCGGTTTAGGAACGCTACGCCGCAATCCGGATTTGAAGTTGCGTCAGTCACCACAGAGCGTTGAGAGATCTAAATGCAAGCAAGCAGCGATCCTCTCATCGTCAGCAAACTTACTCAAGCCAGGCGGGAGATTGGTTTATGCTACTTGTAGTTTTTTGCCAGAGGAAAATCAAGAAATCATTGAGGACTTTCTCGCCAGCCATACCCAGTTCACGTTACTAAATTGCGCCGAACTACTTGCACAACAAAAGATCCCACTCGATACAGGGAAATTTCTGCAATTATTGCCCAGTGTACATGGTACGGATAGTTTTTTTGCCGCCGCATTAAAGTTTGTAAGAAAGGAAACATGATCTGGCGCCGAACCATCCGCGCTACAGAATTGGACTATACAAAATTGATGCCATTGTTCTTGTTTACTCTTTGATTGTTATCATTTGCGAACTGGGAGAGAGAAAAGAGTTTTTGATCATGTTGCGGTTAGCTAGGAAAAATTCTGAGCAGTTGGGTTAATAGATTATAAGCTCAGATACTTACTTCACGTTCCTATACCGTATCTTACATCTTGTTAAATTTATCCTTGATGTGACTTTTTTTCTGGATGAACTCGATTTTGTAACCGTCAGGGTCTTCCACAAAAGCGATCACAGTGGCGCCATGTTTCATCGGCCCTGCTTCACGGGTGACTTTGCCACCACGTTTCTTGGCCATTTCACAGGCTAGATAAGCGTCATCCACTTCGATTGCGATGTGGCCGTAACCTGTCCCTAAATCATATTTTTCCACACCCCAGTTATGTGTCAACTCTAGTACTGCGGCATCAGTTTCATCTTGATAGCCAACAAATGCCAGAGTGAATTTCCCTTCAGGATAATCCTTGCGACGCAGCATCCTCATCCCCAGTACATGAGAGTAAAAATCGATTGATTTTTCCAGGTTTCCAACTCGTAACATGGTATGCAGAATACGCATCTAAATTTCAACCATCTCAAAGTCTTCTTTACGTGCACCACATTCGGGGCAGACCCAGTTCATTGGTATGTCATCCCAGCGTGTGCCGGGAGGGATGCCTTCTTCTGGCGATCCATCAGCTTCGTCATATATATAACCGCAAATGAGGCACATGTAGCAGCGGTATGGATGAGTCTCAGTAGTGGGCATAATATAAGCATTTTAGGTTAAAATGTTATTTTACGGTATTAATGCATGCTTCAGCCACCCCCTATAGTTCTTTCTTTCTCTGCTAACGACTCGAGCGGCGGTGCTGGTATCCAGGCTGACATTCTCACTATTGCCAGCATGGGCTGCCACCCATTATCGGTGATCACTGCGATTACCGTACAGGATACTGCTGGAGTGGATGACGTTATGGCATTAGACCCGGGGTGGGTGGTAGATCAAGCACGTGCAGTGCTTGAGGACATGCCGGTACATGTTTTCAAAATCGGAATGTTGGGCAGTGTTGAAATTATC
>JAZGCR010000039.1:0-5338 GCA_036477105.1 Nitrosomonadaceae bacterium
GTTTGATAATTTTTACTTGGGGGCTATCTAGATTCAGCCGCTGTCCAATAGCTATACGCAGCCGTTCTATGCCAGTATCCGAATCAATCAGACGTGTTGTAAGCGCCAGGGTAATCCTGTTTGCGTCATTAATGCGATCATTGCCACTGAAACGGTTCTCGGTAAACATTCGGGCAAAAGTAAAGTCCATATTGTCAGAATCAAAGTTAGGTAGTAGGTCCTGATTTTCGTGTGGTACATAAAGGTAAAAAAATCGAGGCTCAATGGTTTGAGTGAATTGTTCTCCACCTAATGTGATTGCTCGATCAAACGTAGCGCCGCTATCTAGGCTTACTACTGGCAGGGTACGGTCTGGGTTTTGATTTGATAATGGGGCAAATGGATCGAATTCGAGGTCATAGCCAGTGTGGTGCACACCGATCTTAGGTTTGAGATAGCCAAACCTGTTGCGAAGGGGGATACTCACATTGGGATAGAGCGTGTAGCGCTTGCCGTCCACCTTGAAAATATGGTTGAAATCCGTCCAGCTTCCGCTGAAACTGAGATCTGTTCCGAAGACATTAAGTTGAGTCGCCTCTAGAACAATTTCTGGCAGACGTTTATAGGGCGGGTCGATCAGGTTAACAGGATCCTGGAGAGTTTGATATCGCTGTACATTCGCTCTAAAAGATAGGGTGCCATCTTGACCTAAGGAACCCTTATATGACACCAGTCCCTGCTGCAACAGATTGGTCCTGGAGGTTGCTTTCAGACCCTTGCCGAGGTCGGTAAAGAAAGTGTCATCGGAGACTTTGCTATAATTAATGCGGGCACTCCAACCCCTGCCCAAATACTGATTATGCGCGAACTGTACTCGATAACGAGTCTTTTTTTCTGCGGGTTCGGCTTCGAGATCGTTTGGCAATATATCAAATATCAAATTGCCGCTTAAATCGCTTGTTAGATAGCGAATTTCGGTGTTTGCCATTATTCCGCGCTTAGTCATGCCCCGCGCCTTGAATGTCGCATCAAGGTTGGGCGCAATATTCCAATAAAATGGAAGGGAGACATCGAAACCAGTTTTGGAATTAGAACCATAAGTGGGAGCGAGAAACCCGGACTTACGTTCTCCGCTGTATGAGAAATCAAACCAGGGCGTGTAAGCTATCGGTACACCCAAAAATGTTAGTTTAGCATGACGACCAGTGCCAAGCTTCTCGTTGTCATTGAGTTCCAAATCGTCAGCCTGAATTATCCAGTCCTCATTTCCTTCTGGGCAGGTAGTATAATAAGCTTGTCGAAACCGGTACCGTCCCTCTCCCTCAAGTAGCACTATATTAGCGCTGCCGCGGCTACTGCCATCCCTCAGACTGAATTGTGGCTGATCTATCTGCCCAATTTTACTTTCCAGGTTCATCTTAAGTCGTGTGCCTTCCAGTACATTCCCCCCCCGTTCGACACGGACATCTCCTTCGACCTCTATATCGTCGGTATTTTGAAAGTATTTCATTCGATTTGCTGTGATAACTTGGTCGCCGCTACGTAGCTCTGCATTGCCTATACCTTCGATCTCCAGTTCACTATAACCCTGTATGAGATCAGCCTCAATAAATACAGGTTTTTTGTAATCTTCTGTTTTTGCAATGGGCGTCACTAGCTCGCGTCCCATTTTTAATTTCGGTAACAGTGGTTTGGCCATTGCTACCTGCTCGCCGCTACGCAACCCTGCCTCGGCTATGGCTTCGACTTCCTGTTCATACTGGCTTCGTGTGCGGTTGGACTCGATGAGTGTAGATTCGTTCTTGTTATTTTCTGTTTTTGTGATATCTGAGGCCAGCTTTCGCCCAATTTTCAATGCATATGATGGTCCGCCGGCAAATGCTATTTGCTTGCTACTACGCAGCTCTTCTTCGCCCATGGCCTCTGCTTCCTGTTCATTATGGCCTTGTTTGCTCTTGGTTACAGTCAATACAGGTCTGCTTCTGTTGTTTCTTATATCAGCGGAGGATGTCGCCATTTCGCGGTCAATTTTCTGCGTCGATGAGCGTTCATCGGCAAATGCGTTAAGCGAGATACAAAGCGAAAAAATAGACCAACAAATAGGGCGGTGAAATTGCAGTCTCATTTTTAAGATGTCTGACCTGAAAAAAATATCTGACCACGGATGAATCACTGTTTTCAGGTTTGCAAGTATCAAATTACCAGTATTGAAGTGCGACGGCATGTATTCCTTCGCGGTCGACCTACAAAAAGGGGAAAGCATGGCTGATCTAGTTACTCAGCTTGCTTGACCATGATTCATTTGAGAAATGTGTAAGTGTAACAAAAAACGGAAGACAAGCCACATGCATGCATTTATGATGTGGATAGTGGTTGTACAGCCTGTTCCAATTTAAAAAGGTAAGCTGATGGAGCTGAGCATTACGCCAGATCGGTGAAGAAGGAGCGCGGGATTGTTCTGTACTGAAAGCCGATGAGGGGAAGGGTGCGTCCAGCTTGGTTTTAATAGGGGTTTTTAGGAACTCGGAGCAATTTTCCGCTGACGGTAGCGGTGCTAGCGTGCAGGGACATTGCGTTTTGATTAAGGAGCTAGGCCATGCATATCCATATTCTCGGCATTTGCGGCACCTTCATGGGCGGCATTGCAGTCATTGCGCGCGAAGCCGGGCACAAGGTTACTGGTTGCGACGCTAGTGTCTATCCGCCCATGAGTACCCAGCTTGAATCTCAGGGTGTTAAATTAATTGAGGGATTCAACCCTGAGCAGACCAAACTGAACCCCGATGTGTTTGTGATTGGCAACGTGGTTTCACGGGGCAATCTGCTGATGGAGGAAATTCTTAATCGAAATCTGCACTACATTTCTGGTCCTCAATGGCTCTCAGAGAATGTGCTGCAGGACAAATGGGTGTTGGCAGTTGCAGGCACCCATGGCAAGACCACAGCCAGTTCAATGTTGGCATGGATACTTGAATTTGCAGGAATGAAACCGGGGTTTCTTATTGGCGGCATACCAGAGAATTTCTGTGTATCAGCCAGACTGGGTGGTGATTCCTCCTTTTTTGTCATTGAGGCAGACGAGTACGATACTGCTTTTTTCGACAAGCGTTCCAAGTTTGTCCATTTACGGCCCAGAACTGCAATTCTCAACAATCTAGAGTTTGATCATGCTGACATCTTCTGCGATCTTGCTGCTATCATGCAGCAATTTCACCACTTTGTACGTCTAATTCCTGGTAACGGCCTAATCGTTACCAATGGCCAGGAGGAGAGTTTGCAGCGAGTTCTTGCTAAAGGTTGCTGGACACCAATAGAAAAAATAGGGGTGGAGGACGGCTGGCAAGCTGAAGTTTTGATCAATGACAAAATTGACATTTCATTCAAGGGAAAATCCCAAGGAACCCTGCAGTGGGAACTGATGGGGGAGCACAACCGCATGAATGCGCTGGCTGCGTTGGCTGCAGCCCATCATGCTGGTGTGCCAATCAAAACAGGGATTGCAGCGCTAGCACAATTTAAAAACGTCAAGCGTCGCATGGAACTATGCGGCGTGGTCAACGGGATTACGGTGTACGACGATTTCGCACATCACCCCACAGCGATTCAGACAACCCTGGAAGGTTTGCGCAACAAGGTAAATAGTGCGCGTATTGTTGCTGTGCTCGAGCCTCGTTCCAACACAATGAAAATGGGTACATGGAAAGATAGCCTGGCAGGAAGCCTCAAGGTTGCTAATTTAATATTCTGTTATACGGCCAATCTAGAATGGGATGTACAAGAAGCGTTAAAACTCTCGGATGCAAGAGCTGTAAGCAGTGACAATCTGGAACAGTTAATTGAAGCGATCACCGTTGCTGCTCGTCCCGGTGACTACGTAGTGATCATGAGTAACGGGGGCTTTGGTGGTATCCAAAAGAAGCTACTCAAGGCGCTGGGAGAGAACCATCAAAAATGAGTGGAGCCGCCACTATGGAAAACGAGGAGGGATAGAGAAGACGATCAAAATTTAATTAAAGAAGCTAAAATTGCTGCCGATAATTGATTATATTGGTTTTTTTGACATATTTTCACTGATATTTATTAATTTTTAGTGATACTGGTTGGGGAGCATCATGTGTGGGCTATTCCCTTGATAGATAAGCTAAAAATTATTGCTCTGTGGTTAACACAAAAGAGCAAGAGCCTGATAGGTTTTTTGCATACGCAGGGATAGATATAGGGGTGATATTTAACACACGAGACTCTTGATCATCGATTTTGTGAGAAAGAGCAAACTAACGTGGTCAAAAATGAGCAGATGTTATGAATAAAACATTCAAATCACTGTGGAATGAAACCTCTGGTACCTATGTGGCAGCTCCGGAAGAGACAACGGCTAGCGGCCGTAAAACCTCATCAACCCGCGCAAGGAAAAGAATGCCAAGCAGGGCGCCTACTCAGCGTTTAGCGCTTGAGCCACGCATTGTATTTGATGGCGCGCTACCCGTAGCCGCTGCTGATGCGGTTGAGACCATGACTGCTGACACTGCCCCTGCCTCAAAAGAAGCTTCTGCAGTTGCTCCGCCAACAACCAACACACCTTCAGAAAGTACGCTACAGCCCGCACAAAGTGCCCAACAAGAAAGAGAGGTCATTGATGGAACTCTGGCTTTAGCCGGCCAAACCAGCAATGAAATCATTTTTATTGATTCAGCAGTTGAAGGTCTCCAAGACTTCCTGCTGGATCACCCACAGGCTGATGTTGTTCTGCTGGACCAAGGCAGCGATGGAATGGAGCAGATTGCTGCTGCCTTGGAAGGTCGAACCGACATAGACGCCATCCACATCTTAAGCCACGGCAGCTCTGGGGAACTCAACTTGGGTAACGACACCTTTAATTTGCAAAGTATTAACGGTGAACACGCCGATGAGTTAGCCACCATTAAAGCTTCACTGTCAGTTGATGCAGATATTCTTATTTATGGTTGTGATGTAGGTGCGAACGAGAGCGGGCAGGCCTTTATTGCCGCCTTGAGTGCGGCTACAGGTGCCGATATTGCTGCCTCGACAGATCTTACCGGTTCGGCGGACCTCGGTGGCGACTGGGACTTGGAACATACGACCGGTAACATTGAAAGCTCGGTTGTGTTAGACAGTGATCTGACAGACGGTTACTCCGGTCTTCTGGCGGTAGTTAACGTCAATCAGACGGCTGATATCTTGAACGGAGACACCTCCTCCATAGCGAACTTGATTGCCAGCGACGGCGGCGACGGCATTTCACTTCGAGAAGCCATCGAGGCTGCAAACAACACGGCTGGTGCGGACACTATTAACTTACAAGTAGATATTTACACACTTGCCCTCGGTACGCTCACGA
>JAZGCR010000004.1:0-7463 GCA_036477105.1 Nitrosomonadaceae bacterium
TCGGATTGAGTAAAGTGCTAAGCATGTGTAGTCAAGGGAAGCATTGAAGAGGGGTTGTAATGCATCAAGCGATTTTGATGATGCTGCTGGCTGTTACGAGCAGTAGCGCGAAAGCTGAATGGACCGGCGTGGGAGAGGGATAAGCAATGAAAAAAAGGATTTTATTTATAGCCACCATATTGACGCTATGCAGCAGTGTTGCCAGAGCAGATAATCTTGCAGATGGAATAAAGGCACATCATAAGAGCAACTACGTCCAAGCTCTAGAATTACTCCGCCCGATAGCCGAAGAAGGGAAAGCAATAGCACAAGGTTTACTTGGCCGGATGTACCTTAGGGGAGAAGGCGTAACCCAGGACTATCAGGAAGCAGCTAAATGGTTTCATCTAGCCGCAGAGCAGGGGGATGCGTATTCGCAAGGCAAACTTGGGGGGATGTATGATGTTGGCCTAGGCGTAGCACAAAATGATCAGGAAGCAGTGAAATGGTTGCGGCTTGCTGCAGAACAAGGAGAAGTACTTGCGCAAACAGTCCTTGGTATGTCATATCATTACGGCAACGGTGTAACCCAGGACTATCAGGAAGCAGCTAAATGGTTTCGTCTGGCCGCAGAACTGGGGGATGCAATTGCGCAAAATACACTTGGTTCTTCTTATTTTCATGGGATGGGCGTAACCCAGGACTATCAGGAAGCAGCTAAATGGTTTCGTTTAGCCGCAGAACAGGGGGATGCTTATTCGCAATTTAACCTTGGTTCTTGTTATTTTCATGGGATGGGCGTAACCCAGGACTATCAAGAAGCAGCTAAATGGTTTCGTCTAGCCGCAGAGTAGTGGGATGCGTATTCGCAATATAACCTTGGCTTACTGAATTTTGACGGCCAGGGTGCAACCCAAGACTATGTTTACGCATACATGTGGTTCAACCTTGTTGCTAGTATAGGGTACAAGAATGCAAAAGAGAGTCGAGTTTGGATAGCTATTCAGAATTGTTGCTCATAGAACCTTATGAAATTGGACATGGCGGCATGATTCCTGTAATATCAACCTCACGCCATTCGTATTGCCCGCTGTTGAGGTTTTGTACCTATGCCTGCCGGTAGTTTTTTGTTCCGACAGGTGGGACGTGCGGTTGCCGTATAGGGGCGCCCACAAACTCGTTGAACTTGTCTATTTTGTCTATTGTCAATTTTTTTCATAGTGCTTCGTCCTAATGATAGCGTAGCAGATTATTTAGTTCGAGACTATAAACAAAGCCTTTTGGAAATTCGCCTGCGAGAAATGATGGGCGAATGAAGAACAAGATATGAAAAAGCCAGCTATTTTACTTTTCTCAGCTCAAGGACAAGTTGACAGAGCCAATATAGCTATTTAGCAATGTGTGTCCGAATAAATGAATCTAGGCACTTGGAAGAGTCGATTTTACTGCTCTTGATTGCTTTGCAAATGATCAATGCTTATCGGTAATCTTCATGATGCCTTTAGCATGCTCAACATGGAACATATTAAGTACATTCATTCCAAGTAACGGTTGATATAGATTCGGCATGATCATCGCCTTTACTTTTTGAATTGTAAAAATCCCAAAGGTCATTTTGTCAATAATCGACTCACACAGCGTTGTACTTCCATTTGCAGTTTCGACATGAAACTGTTTTCCGCAAACCATCCCTGCTCTAGAAGCAATTTCTTGGGGAATGCTTACATAACTAGCACCGGTATCAACGTGAAAAACAAGCGGGACTGAGTTTGCCGAGCCCTGTGTCATGTAAGCGCCATTTGGCAACAATTTCATAGAAAAAGACGGAGGGGTGTTTTGTCGGCCACTTGGCTTCCAAGAAGAAAGTGTTGAAGACATTTTTGGACATGGTCGCTCCTGATAGGTGTATGCACCTTTTTCATTCTTGCATTTAAAAATAGTGTGCACATCATCGGCGGGTTGAGCTGCCGCATAAGAGAATGTCTGGCAGACCAACATTACAACCACTGAAATGAATGCAATCAGTGTTTTCATCATAAATGATTTATTTCTTTATCAAAATAACAATTTAATCGTATCAAGCTCTATTTCCCCTTAGTCTCACAGGGTATGTTGTGTGGATGATCGGCGTGTTATAAGTGGCGAATATGGTGGTGATGGCTAAGCCTAAAGAAGCGCAGATTCTTGCGATTACTTTTCGATTCATCGTAAATACTCGGTTAGAAACGGCTAGTTTTGGTTTCTATCTATATAACGGATAACGGAGATGTAATATTAAGGGTATAGAACAACCTTGAGTGTCGCTTTAGGTCGAAAGTGGTTATTCGCCTATCTTTACTCGGATGCGACAGTTCTCTTGAGAACAGCGGAACTGAAGCCTGCACAAAAAACCTTCGAGCAGACGCTGAAGGGGATTAGGGGACAGAAAGAGTGAAAGGCAGCCGGGCCTCACTCTAATGAATGGTTCCAGATCACATGAGTTTACCAGCTCAGCGGAGGGATTCCACCGCACCGATGCGGCGCTTGTCGGCACCACCATACTGTTTTTTGTTACCCGGTTGGGCGATGGTGACGGCTTGGACCGAGCCCAGAGTCGTAACAGAAAATATGTGGCCAAGTTCTTCAAGCTCCGCGATCACCTCCGGATCGAAACGGTTCTCGTAGTGAGTTACACCGCCCATCTGACTGCTGCTGGAATGGGAGACACGTGGCAAGTCGATGGCCTCCTGCACCGTGCGCTCGTGGTCGATAAGATTCAATGTCATGTTGACTACAGTGTTGATGATCGTGGTACCGCCAGGCGAACCATAGGCCGCCACCGGAATTTTATTGCGGAACACGATGATTGGCGACATGGAGCTGAGTGGCCGCTTGTTGGCGGCAGGGTCATTGGCGCCCGGATCAAAATTGTCCGGATCGTTGTTTGCGCGAGGCATCGAGTTGAAATCAGTCAGCTCATTGTTCAAGAGAAAACCATAACCGGCAACTAGCAGCCCCGTCCCCCAGGCCGATTCGACTGTGTTGGTATAGCTCACTACGCTACCTTCTTTGTCTACAATACAGAAGTGAGTAGTGTTAAGACCACCGATGTCGTCGCGCAATAGCTTAGCAAATTGTACTTTCCTAGGTGGCTGTACCAAAGTCGTATCGAAGAATCGTGGATCACCAGACTCGACCATAGTCTGACGGCTGTCGGTATTAATTAGGACTGCCCGTTTTGCCAAGTAAGCATTACTAATTAGACCGTTGATTGGCAAACCCGACACTTTGTCAGTGTCGCCCATCCAGCGTGCTCGGTCCTGGAATGCTAAACGCATTGCCTCGATCATCACGTTCAGGGTTCGAACCGAGCCGAAGCCGAAGCCCTCACTTTCATCGCCAATCGGGAATTGCTCAAGCAGCTTTAATATGTAGATCACCGTGAGACCACCGGAAGAAGGTGGCGGCATGGAGGCGATGTGAAAGCCACGGTAGTTGCTCTCGACTGGTGCTCGCTCTATCGCCTGGTAAGCTGCCAGGTCACCCAAAGTCATACGGCCAATCAGCTTGACCTGATCGGTTGGATCGGTGACTGCACGAGCGTTAAGTTGGGTAGAGACGATAGCTTTTGCGATCTCACCCGTGTAAAAGGCTCCTGGGCCTTCGTTTGCAAGTTTCTTAAGCGTCTTCGCCAAATCCGGTTGCACTAGGAAATCGCCTTCGGCGAGCGGTGTGCCGCCGGGCAGCCAGATTTTCCTGGCCGCATCATAGGCAGGATTACCTACTTCGTTGCTGAGACGCGAACTGTTGATGCTGTTTTCTAGCCTCAAGCCGACCCGAAAGCCGTTCTCCGCAAGGTTGATGGCGGGTGCCAAGATCTCAGCAAAGGACTTGTTGCCGTATTTGTTAAGTGCCATCTCGATCCCACGCACCATCCCAGGTACGCCAACCCCGATGCCGCTAGTCGAGCGAATATCGAAAGAAAAAGAGTTGTTCGGACTAGAAGGCAGCAGGAACATATCGGGCGTTGCAGCTGCCGGGGCTTCCTCGCGCGAGTCAATGATCGTCGTTTGCTTGGTCTTTGCGTCGTAGATCACAATGAAGCCACCACCACCTATTCCCGAAGACTGCGGCTCAACGACGTTGAGCGCAAAGGCAACGGCTGCGGCAGCATCCACCGCATTGCCACCTTCGCGCAGGATTTTGGCGCCGACTTCTGCGGCGATCGGCTCGCTAGTGGCAACTACCCCGCCGTGCACACCCGGTACACCGAGTTTCAGATCACTATCACCTGCCCAGGCGGATGTTGCCGCCAGGCCTGTTGTTAGACCCACAATCACCAGCATGCCAAGCCATAATCTAGCTTGGCAGTGAGCAACCATTTCGCAGGGCGTTGTGAACTTCATTTTGAAAAACTTTCCTGATAATAGTTTTAAAGCTTCGAAGAACGTCCCACAATTTTTTCGACGGTTTGCTTTGTGCCAAAAGCAGACATTCAGGACAATCTTAATAGTAAAGAGGGGTTGTTATTATCTTGGCTCTATTTCTTACTAAAAAACCAGTTCAATCTCCCTTTAATCATAAAACTAGTATTTATCGAACATAGTTTGTCAATATCTTATGCAGGCTCTCCCCAGAGGAATCCCTGTCCATATTCAATCTTCATATCAATAAGTGTTTGGAGGTCTTTACGGTTCTCAATTCCTTCAGCAATGACTTTCGCTTCTATAGCCTCAGCTATCTTGATGAGTTTCTGTAACATATTTCTTTTTTCGGCGTCATCGCTTATGCCAAATATTCGCTTCTTATCGATCTTAATAATATGTGGTTCAAGAAAAAGCAAACTTTCTAAACAACTTCTGCCAAAACCAAGATCGTCCAGAGCAATCTTTATGCCTGAATCCCTGAGCACTTTAATGCGTTCTTTCAGATAGGCAGGGTCTCCTATGATTTGTTGCTCACTTATTTCAATACAAAATGCCTCCTTTACTGTTTCCTCTGGCAGTAATTCAAGCAAGTTTGGCATTGACAGATCAAGTATAGTTGAGGGAAAAATATTTATGTGAAATGCGAGATTCCCATCCATTTTTTTACATGCATCAACACATGCTCTGAAACACTGATGATCAACAAGCGAAAGGATATTTTTCTCTTGGCTGATGCGGAAGAAGTCATCAGGGTTCTCAAAAATACCTTTTGGCCCTCGACTCAAGAATTCATATCCGCTGATGTGCTCAGTAGATAAAGAGTAGATTGCTTGCTTAACAACTGTAAACCCTTTCCCGTTTCGAATGGCTTCAGTGATACTTTTTTCTCCATCGACACGAGTTTGATACAAGACTGGTTCGTCACCCGTGTAAGTTATGGTGTCCTTGCCAGAAGCTTTGCTTTGATGCAGCGCATGCTGAGATTTGGATATGAGATCGTTGAGTGTAGGAGTTTCAATGTCAACCCTAGAAACTCCAACGCTTGAGGTGATTTCTATCACGTTCGACTGTGATTCAACTTTGATACTTTTGGTCGCGGTTCTTACTCGCTCTGCAACTTTTATGGCCTCCTCGAAAGTCGTCACAGTTATGAGTAACAAGAATTCATCACCCCCGATACGAGCAACGTAATCAATAGGACGTAAAGATGCTTCTAAAACGATCGCTGTTTCTTTTAGGACAACATCTCCTGAAGTATGGCCAAATCTATCATTGATATGCTTGAAATTATCCAGATCCATGAGAATGACAACAAGCTCCTGATTGCTTCTCGTTACGTGGTTGACTGCGCGTCCAAGAGCTTCTTCCATACCACGCCTGTTCAAAAGTTTTGTTAGAGGGTCATGATATGCTAGTTCCTCAAGTGACTTGTTAGAAATCTCCAGTTGCTTCGTCAATTCACGTAATTTTTCTTCAGATTTTTCTTGGAATTGTTTCCGTTTCAGCGCAAAACGAAGAGTACGTTCCAGAATTTGGGTGTTGATTTCATTTTTTACTAGGAAATCCGCTGCACCAGCTTCTAGCATTTTCTCGGGCAGCGTCTCACTAGCAGTTCCGGTAATCGTAATTACCGTTATCAACTCTCCTCCAATGCTAAAAAGTTCTTGAAGTACCTCAGCTCCCTCTTTATCAGGGAGATTATAGTCTAGCAATACACAGTCGAATGATTCTTGCTTGAACCGTTCGATACCTGCAAATGCAGTTTCTGCTTCTACAATCTCAGAAACAAGTTTTGTGTTCCTCAGATCTCTCTTAAGTGAAGTCCGGGCTACTTTATCATCGTCTATGATTAAAATTTTCATAGTAGGAGAGAACTTACTATTGATTTAATGGAGTCCTGGTATTTTATTGATCGGGAAGTTCCACAACATTCCAATAGTAATCCAACATCTGTAATGCTTTAACAAACCCATCACCAACTTCGGATTTAATAATGTAACCAGCCACGTTGTGGTTGTAAGCTTTTATCTTGTCCTCTTGATCTTTGGAGGTTGTTAGTATGAAGATAACAGTTTGCCTGAGATTTTTGTCGGCTCTAATTTAGACGAACGATGAGTGATTTCCCTAGTGGGGAGAAATTAAAATAAGGAATGAACCGAATGGTTTTCTTCGCTTGTAAGAATTCATCAAGCGCCCGAGCCTCTCCTTGATCAGTGGCTCCACGAATGTTGAAGTAGTCATCGAAGCAAACAATTGTACCGTTAATTAAGTACTTTTTAATGAACTTTAAGACAAATGAATATGGAACTAACATTTCCTCTTTAAGTTAAACATTGAAAGCTAGGTTATATGTACGAAGATTAGAGAAAACCAGAACACTAAATTTTGCGCACTATACTCCTTTTCTACCTTATTGTGTATTATCTTCTACTCGTCTGAGTGTCTGCAGTGTGTCGAATGCGGACATTCCCTGATTTTCTTTCTGGAAAAATTTTTTCGCCAAAATTGGAGAGAGGAAAGAGAGGTAGGTACTACATTAATAAGAGAGTAGGTTAGTTCCAAACTAGGTGTACCCCACCTAATATGACTTTGTCATGGGACACTGGTGGGACACTCAGAGATAAATAACTACAAAAAAGGACAACAAACCACAATAAACAGAGCAGGTTATATATTGATTGATTTGCCTTAGTATGTTGCAACGTGTTGTGGCTTATAGATTGCACATGATTTGTAATCAGGAGGTCCCGAGTTCGATTCTTGGTGCAGGCATCATATAAAACAAATGGTTAGGTAGAGATGCCTAGCCATTCTTACATGTAGGTGGAACCGAAGCGATTATGGCACCTGACGGAACCTATGTCGGCGAGTAATTATTAAGGGGATCGCAATGCATAAAGCTATTTTGATGATGCTACTGGCTGTAATTAGCAGTTGTGTAGCTTATCGTGAAATTCCCAATGCTGCGGCGTGGTTTGAGATTGGCGTTAACGACGATATTGGAACTACCTTCTACGTTGATCCCATATCTATTCGCAAGTCAGGTAATAAGGCAAAAATGTGGAGTCTATATAACTA
>JAZGCR010000040.1:0-4229 GCA_036477105.1 Nitrosomonadaceae bacterium
TTTAATGGCGCCCTGGGCACGAATCGAACGTGCGGCCTACCCCTTAGGAGGGGGTCGCTCTATCCACTGAGCTACCAAGGCTGAGTAATATTTTACGCCAAAATCCCTAGGAAGAAAAAGTTTGAGCGGGCCTATTACAGAACACCTATCCCCCAATCTCGTGCAAAAAATTGCTGTACACGGTAAGCTAGCCTCAGTCAGGTCAGTTTATTCTATGACTTCAAATCCGATAACGCTATTCTTCTTAATCTGATCTTACGAACAAAAGTCCTAGCAGCCAATCCGGTAGACTAGTATTTTCCCAGAAACTATTGTCGCAGTTGTAAGCATAGACAGTTAGAGAGTAGACTCAAGACTCAAAAAGGAGATACGCCATGAAATGGCTGGTAATAATTGCAACACTGATAGGAGTAATTATGTTTTTCGGGAATCATGTAGCACGTGCCGATGCCCCTCAAGTAGGGCAGCCTGCACCAGATTTCAAGCTGCCCGACCAGAATGGCAAGATCCACACGTTGGAGGATTTTCGAGGCAAATGGTTGGCACTATATTTTTACCCCAAGGACGACACGCCCGGCTGCACGGAGCAAGCATGCAAGTTCCGTGATGATCTCCACAAACTTACGGCACTGGGTGCAAATGTGGTTGGCGTAAGCGTGGACGATACTACTAGCCATGCTAATTTCGCCAAGAAATACAATCTTCCGTTTCCACTGCTCGCTGATACCAATGCTGAAACTGCCGCCCTATACAATTCTCTAATAAATCTAGGTATCATCAAATTTGCCAAACGCAATACCTTTCTAATCGACCCTGAAGGAAAAATCGCAAAAATTTATTGGTCGGCTAGCGCTTCGCGCAATTCGATAGAAGTATTAGAAGACTTGAAGAAACTGCAGGATTTGTAAAATCCGATTATGTAATCTAATGGTTTTTTGAACTCAAATCAAAAACCGAGCGCTGTATTTTCTACTAAACCGCTGCGACAACAATAATTGAGTACGCTCATTTTAGCAAACCTGACCGAAGAACAATTGTCAAAGCCGAAAAAAGCACTACAACAGCATTACTTAGGATTGCAAGAAGAAGTTCGTAGCGAGGAAACTGGTTTTGATCGGCTGATGGCCTCTCCCACTGCACAACACTGCGTGCGCTACCAAGGTCGGCACAAGAGAATCTATACCTACGAATCAAACTCAACCTTGTAGCTCAAATTTATTACCAACGAAGACGAACAAGTTTTACAAAAATACTTATTTTACATTTTCGACATGGATGTTTTGAGCAATACTAATACCGCGCCGCTACCGCCATCAGCTGGCTTTGCCTGACAAAAAGCTAGCACGCCATTATGCTGCGCAAGCCAACCCCTGACCATGGTCTTTAATACCGGCTCACGATTTTTCGAGTTCAACCCTTTGCCATGTATTACTTGTACGCAGCGAAAACCTCTCTTGTTACAAGTATTAAGAAATATCCCCAACTCCTGTCGCGCTTCGTCGCGATCAAACCCATGTAGATCAAGTTGCGCATTAATCTTCCAATAGCTGCGCCGAAGTCGCCGTAAAGTCTGGCGTGACAAACCAGGACGCAGAAATGACCATTCGTCGCCTGTCTTCATTTCCGATAGGATGTGATCGGAGAAAAAATCATCTGGCGCAGATAACTTGTCACGCAGGGTGTGTTTAATAATGGGTCGTGGAAACTTACGAGAATGGACTGCCTGGTCGGGCGCAATTAATGGCTCTACGTCCCGAACCGCATCTCGGAACAACGAGGCTTCATTATCACTACTTGCAAACTTACTGTCGCGCGATTTCATACGGAGCTTCAACCTGATAGTCGCTCAGCTTAAATCATCAAGATATTTTTCCGCATCTATTGCAGCCATGCAGCCAGTGCTTGCGCTGGTCACTGCCTGGCGGTAAATATGATCTTGTACATCGCCTGCTGCAAATACGCCAGGAATGCTGGTAGCGGTTGCGTTGCCTTGGTCGCCACCGTAGGTGATGATGTAGCCGTTTTTCATTTCAAGTTGCTCCTGAAAAATATCGGTGTTCGGCTTGTGGCCAATGGCGATGAATACACCTTGTAATTCCATGGTTTTAGTAGAATCATCCTGGGTATTTTTGATACGCATTCCGGTTACACCAGATTTATCACCAAGTACTTCATCCAGAACATGATAGAGCTCTAGCGTCACATTACCATTTTTCACTCTATCCATTAGCTTATCTGTCAGGATTTTTTCCGAGCGGAATTTATCACGCCGATGTACCAAGGTAACCTGGCGTGCAATGTTGGAAAGATAAAGTGCCTCTTCCACTGCCGTGTTGCCCCCACCTACCACTGCCACGTCCTGTCCCTTATAAAAAAACCCATCACAAGTAGCGCAGGCAGACACGCCCTTACCCATGTACGCTTCCTCGGAGGGCAATCCCAGGTATTGGGCAGATGCACCGGCAGCGATAACGAGTGCATCACAGGTATATGTTCCCTGATCGCCGATCACAGTAATAGGCTTGTCCGTAAGCCTGGCCGTATGAATGTGATCGAAAATAACCTCTGTGTTAAAACGCTCTGCGTGTTTCTGGAAGCGCTCCATCAATTCTGGGCCTTGCACACCCATTGCATCTGCTGGCCAATTATCCACATCAGTGGTGGTCATTAGCTGGCCGCCCTGGGCCATCCCGGTAATAACTACGGGGCTCAGATTGGCGCGGGCAGCATAAACTGCCGCGGTATAACCGGCGGGTCCGGAACCAAGAATTAGAAGTCGGGAATGTTTGGTTGTCATAAGCTAGGTATATAGGGCGTAGTATTTAAAAAAGCAAGCTTGTTATAATTGTTGTTTAACCCAATCGGCAACGCTGTCCAGCGCTGTGGGTAAATTGTCGGGCTGAGTGCCTCCTGCCTGTGCAATATCTGCACGCCCACCACCTTTTCCGCCAACTTGTAGAGCGACAAAATTAGCCAGGTCGCCTGCTTTTACTTTTGCCGTCAGATCGGCCGTAACGCCTGCAATCAATGTGACTTTGCCAGCCTCTTCTGCACCGAGAACTACAATGCAAGACTTCAATTTATTTTTGAACCGATCCAAAGTTTCACGCATAGTCTTGGCATCCGCGCCTTCCAGGCTAACAGCCAGCACTTTAACGCCCTTTATTTCCCGTGCCTGATCGATAAGATCGTCGCCTTGTGAACCAGCAAGTTTCGACTTCAATCGTGATAGGTTTTTTTCTAGGCGTCTGACATTGTCTATTATGTGGGAGATCTTTTGTGTTGCCTCTTCTGGCTGCGTTTTTAAAACTTTGGCAATTTCCTGCAACCGTATTTCTTTTTGTTGTACGTACTCTAGTGCCGCTTCCCCTGTGATTGCCTCTACCCTCCGAATACCTGCAGCTATCCCACTTTGGGCACGAATCTTAAATAGCCCGATATCGCCTGTACGATTGACGTGCGTTCCACCGCACAATTCTCGTGAGGATCCTATATCCAGTACGCGTACTTCTTCACCATATTTCTCACCGAACAGCATTAATGCACCAGTTTTTTGCGCATCTTCCATTGTCATTACACGTGCATCGGTCTTGGTATTGGTAAAAATTTCAGCATTAACCATGGCTTCTACTTTACGTATTTCTGCGTCCGTCAACGGCAAATTATGAGCGAAATCAAATCGCGTCTTGTCAGCATCAACTAGCGAACCTTTTTGCTGCACATGGGCTCCAAGTACCTCACGTAAAACCTTATGCATTAGGTGAGTAACGGAGTGGTTGCGTTCGGTGCGTGCTCGAGCAACCGGATCAACTTTTGCCAAAACCTTATCGTTAGCAGTCAATCTTCCGCTATGTAGCTGACCTCTGTGGCCAAATACATCTGTCTGAATTTTTTGCGTTTCTGCTACAGTAAAAGTATCGCTGCCAGACAATAACTCACCACGATCTCCTACCTGCCCACCTGATTCAGCGTAAAACGGCGTATGATCCAGCACAATTACTGCTTCATCCCCAGCCTCGATGCGATCTACCCGACTACCCTTCTTATAAATAGCAAGAATCTGACCTTCATGTTGCAGGCTCTCGTAACCATGAAATTGCGTCGCACACCCGTCGTATTCCATCCCACTCTGCATAGTAAATTTACTCGCCCCTCGCGCTCGCTCACGCTGTTTATCCATTTCAATTTCGAATTCTGTCATATCAACAGAGAGCCCTCTTTCGCGACAT
>JAZGCR010000041.1:0-2789 GCA_036477105.1 Nitrosomonadaceae bacterium
GCTAAAAAGTTGAGTATATTAGCAGGTTGACCAGCACTTAGGTAGCCGATGGAGTTCATCAAAATTCGTGGTGCACGCACCCACAATCTAAAAAATATCAGCATAGATCTGCCACGCAACAAGCTGATCGTGATTACCGGACTATCAGGATCAGGCAAGTCTTCGCTCGCGTTTGATACACTTTATGCGGAAGGTCAGCGGCGTTATGTGGAATCACTCTCAGCGTACGCGCGGCAATTCCTACAATTGATGGAAAAGCCGGACGTAGACCTGATCGAGGGGCTCTCTCCTGCAATTTCCATAGAACAGAAGGCAACCTCGCATAATCCTCGCTCTACAGTTGGTACCGTCACAGAAATTCATGATTACATGCGTTTGTTGTTTGCACGTGTGGGCGATCCACAATGTCCAGATCACCAGATCACACTGACAGCTCAAAGCGTCTCACAAATGGTGGATCATGTGCTACAACTGCCACTAGACACTCGATTAATGATTCTTTCGCCACTGGTGGTAGGACGCAAGGGAGAACAGATAGACTTGTTCGACGAGTTATGTGCACAGGGTTTTGTGCGTTTGCGGATAGACGGAAAGGTTTATGCAATCGATGAACTACCAAAATTACAAAAGACTAAAAAACATACTGTAGAAATAG
Organism: Nitrosomonadaceae bacterium; assembly: GCA_036477105.1. Classification (GTDB taxonomy): domain Bacteria; phylum Pseudomonadota; class Gammaproteobacteria; order Burkholderiales; family Nitrosomonadaceae; genus BJGV01. Next base: position 656 of record JAZGCR010000041.1, read on the forward strand.
TGGTGGATAGGCTAAAGATTTCGCCTGATTGCAAGCAGCGGCTAGCGGAGTCGTTCGAAACAGCGCTACGCCATGCTGACGGACGTGCGCTAGCAGTAGAAATGGATTCCGGCCACGAACATCTTTTTTCTGCTAAGTTCAGTTGTCCGGTGTGTAGCTATTCTCTATCGGAATTGGAGCCACGGTTATTCTCTTTCAACAACCCAATGGGCGCCTGCCCCGAGTGCGATGGTCTCGGAGAAATCACATTCTTTGATCCTAAGCGCGTTGTTGCCTTCCCGCATTTGTCGTTGGCATCTGGCGCAATTAAGGGTTGGGATCGGCGTAATCAGTTCTATTTCCAGATATTGGAGGGTCTTGCTAAGCACTACAATTTTGATTTGGAAGTGCCATTTGAACAACTCTCTTCGAATATTCAAGACATCATTCTGAGCGGATCTGGCAAAGAGAAAATTTTGTTTTCTTATTTGAATGGAAGCGGCTCCAAGAACCGGCAGGAACATTCCTTTGAAGGTATTATTCCTAGTCTGAAGCGTCGTTATAGGGAAACTGATTCGTTAACGGTTCGCGAAGAATTGGCGAAATACCTCAACTCCCAGATTTGTCCCAAATGCGAAGGTGCTCGCCTTTGCCGAGAAGCACGTCACGTGAAGGTAGGGGGGCGGGCTATTTACGAAGTAAACGCGTTGTCCCTGAAGCAAGCCAGAATTTTCTTCGACAAAATGAAACTGACAGGGCACAAGCACGCTATTGCTGAAAGGATCATAAAGGAAATTTCTAGCCGTCTGCAGTTCCTCAACAACGTCGGGCTAGATTATTTGTCGCTGGATCGATCCGCTGGTACTTTATCCGGTGGAGAATCGCAGCGCATCCGACTAGCTAGTCAGATTGGCTCGGGGCTGACCGGTGTAATGTATGTTCTAGATGAACCTTCCATCGGTTTACACCAACGAGACAATGGGCGTCTCTTGGATACTCTCAAGAATTTGCGCGATCTCGGTAATAGTGTGATCGTGGTGGAGCACGATCGGGATGCCATTCTCGCTGCTGATTATGTGGTGGACATGGGTCCTGGTGCTGGTGAGCACGGTGGATTTATCGTTGCCCAAGGCACACCACAAGCTATCCACAAAAGCGTAGATTCACTCACCGGAAAATATATTTCCGGGGAATTAGTCATCACGCTACCGGAAAAACGTATTAAACCGAAAAACGATCGTTGGCTATCAATTAAAGGAGCCTCCGGCAACAATCTGAAAAACGTAAACTTTAACCTGCCGATAGGAGTGTTTGTGTGTGTCACAGGTGTATCTGGTTCAGGCAAGTCTACCCTTATCAACAATACTCTCTACTATGCCATGGCGCGACATCTTTACGGTAGTAGTGCAGAGCCCGCATCCCACCAATCCCTCGAGGGGATAGCTTTCTTCGATAAAGTCATCAACATGGATCAAAGCCCCATTGGGCGTACTCCGCGCTCTAATCCTGCGACCTATACTGGGCTATTCACACCGATTCGTGAATTATTTACGGGTGTACCCCAAGCGCGAGAACGTGGTTATGGCCCCGGGCGATTCTCGTTTAATGTCAAAGGTGGTCGCTGCGAGGCTTGCCAGGGGGATGGTGTGATCAAAGTGGAAATGCATTTCCTACCAGATATATACGTGTCGTGTGATGTTTGCCATGGTATGCGTTATAACCGGGAGACACTTGAGATTCAATACAAGGGCAAGAGTATCATTGAAATTCTGCAAATGACGGTTGAACAGGCGCATGAATTGTTCTGTCGAATACCTGTGGTGGTTCGGAAACTGAGAACCTTGTTGGATGTGGGACTAGGCTACATTACTCTAGGACAGTCCGCGACAACGCTTTCTGGTGGCGAGGCTCAGCGCGTAAAGTTGTCGCTGGAGCTTTCAAAACGTGACACCGGACGTACTCTGTACATACTCGATGAACCCACTACCGGATTACATTTCCAGGATATTGACTTACTGCTAAAAGTATTACACCGACTACGTGATCACGGCAATACTGTGGTGGTGATCGAGCATAATCTTGATGTGATCAAAACTGCAGATTGGGTCATCGACCTTGGTCCTGAAGGGGGCGATGGTGGTGGTCAGATCATTGT
>JAZGCR010000042.1:0-3592 GCA_036477105.1 Nitrosomonadaceae bacterium
TTGGCAAATGGCTGCCGCCAGTAACATATTTCTACACCCTGTAACCACTGCTGCTCTATATCTAAATCAATGTCCGGCGCGATACGGGCAAAGCTGGCAAGATCATCCACCCAAAGCCTTACCTCCAGCCCATACTCATGCACTAACTGACGTGCGAGTCGCCAGCAGAAACCAACATCACCAAAATTATCGACAATGGCACAGAAAATATCCCAACGTTGTTTCATTGAGCGCGACAATAACACTCCCAAATGAACCCTGAAAGACTATTCTGTAAAAGAAATTTCCAAATTAGTTGGATAAACCTTTATTTGCTCTCAACCAGAGACCGTTTAGACGATTGCAGCGCTAACTTGTCAGCAATCGATCTATTTGACATACCTCGTAGAAAAAAAATGACTCTGTGAACGATCATACTCACAACACATATAAAGCAGGCTTGGGATTAGTTGTCGATGACAATTACAAGCAGGAAATGTTATTTGTCATTTTAGTTTATTAGCGCAGACAAACTGATAAGATTTCAAAATCAAGCTTCATCAGGCTCTGGGTTTTCTGTGGGTTCAGGTTTTACCCTACTACTAGATAACGCGGACTTTTCTTTGGAAATCTTACCGGAAACTTTTGGCGTCAGACACACCACATCAGCATTTTGTGCACGGTGGCGCAGGGCGTGGTCCATCAACACCAGTGCCAACATTGCCTCAGCAATAGGAGTAGCACGAATTCCCACACAGGGATCGTGTCTGCCGTGAGTTTCTACAATCACTGGCTTGCCAGATTTGTCTATCGATCGCCGCTCTAAGCGGATACTTGAAGTGGGTTTGATAGCAATATTCACAACAATATCCTGGCCAGTTGAAATACCTCCCAGTATGCCCCCTGCGTTGTTGCTCAGGAAACCTTCGGGAGTTATTTCGTCAGAGTGCTGGGTACCTTTTTGTGCAACACTGGCAAAACCTGCGCCGATTTCTACACCTTTTACTGCATTGATGCTCATCATGGCATAAGCGATTTCCGCATCCAATCGATCATAAACTGGTTCACCCCAACCTACTGGAACGTTTTCTGCCACCACGATGATTTTTGCACCAACTGAATCACCAGATTTACGCAACTTTTCCATGAATTCTTCAAGGCGGGGCACAATATCAACATCGGCCGCAAAAAACGGATTATGGTTTACCGCATCCCATTGTTTGAATGGGACTTCTACTGGTCCTAATTGTGCCATGTAGCCACGTATCACCACTCCATATTTTTCGTGTAACCATTTTTTGGCAACGGACGCCGCAGCCACCCGTACTGCCGTCTCGCGAGCGGAGGAACGCCCCCCACCACGATAATCGCGTATTCCATATTTTTGCCAATAGGTATAGTCTGCATGCCCAGGGCGGAAGGTCTCCATTATCTTACTGTAATCCTTGCTGCGCTGATCTTCGTTGCGAATTAGTAAAGCCATGGGAGTGCCGGTGGTTTTACCCTCGAACACGCCTGAAAGAATTTCTACAGTGTCAGATTCTTTCCGCTGAGATACATGGCGAGAAGTACCAGGTTTGCGCCGGTCCAGCTCCTGCTGGATGTCGCTAGTGGATAATTCCATTCCCGGTGGACAACCATCTACCACGCAACCAATAGCGGGTCCATGAGATTCACCAAATGAAGTGACACAAAAAAGCCTGCCAATGGTATTACCAGACATTTTATTTCTCTTGTTAAATCAATACATCAATTTTAACACGCACAATCACTAGCATAGTTACTGGGTTCGCAATATTCCCTGCAACATCTGTATCCCCCATGCCACACCAAAACCCGTAACTTCGCTGCCAATTGCCCCTAGTCCGCCCGTACTTCTACTAGCGGAAAGATCCATGTGTAGCCAAGGCGTATTGCTGACAAACCTCCTTAGAAAAAGCGCTGCGAGAATATGATCAGCTTCGTGCTCCAATGAGCACTGCTTGACGTCGGCAATCTTGCTTTCCAAGTCCACCTCGTAATCAGAATCCATTGGAAACTCCATAATTCTTTCACCACATAGTTTTCCTGCGACCAGGGCTTTTTGTGCCAAGTCATCACGGTTACTGAAGATACCACTATAACGAGATCCCAGCGCAATACACATGCTACCGGTGAGTGTTGCAAAATCTATCATTACATCGGGTCTTTGTTTTGCCGCCAAGGTCAATGTATCCGCCAACACCATACGTCCCTCAGCATCTGTATTAATGATCTCGATTGTGTTGCCATTCAATGCGGTAATTACATCATTCTGCTTATAAGCGCGTGGACTAATATGGTTTTGTGCAATGGCGAGCCAGCAATCAATATTTACAGCAAGGTTAGCACGAGTTGCTGCTAACAAAATACCCAAAGCTACAGCCGAACCATTCATATCTTCATGCATACCGTGCATGTAGCGCGTTGGTTTCAAATTGTGGCCTCCAGTATCAAAGCAGATACCTTTCCCCACCAGCGCCACAGTTTTGTCCGAGCCTTTGACCGATCTTTGCAAATGTATAATGCTAGCATCTTCCGGGTCGCTGCCTTGAGCCACGGCAACAAACGCACCTGCACCCATTTTACGTAGCGTTCTGAGATTAAATTCCTGATACTTCCAACCTTCATACTTTGCAAGCTTTTTGACGCGCTTGCGATAAGAATAGGGGGTTAATTCGTTGGGCGGCAGCACAGTAAGTTCACGCGCAAGTAGATTACCTTCTGCCTTAGCACGCAGCAACGCAAAGCCATCAGCATCTTTGTGTCCGTACAAAATAATTTTGGCAAGTGATTTTCTAACCGGTTCTTTCTTATCAGTTTTCCGCGATGGCAATATCGAACCGTTTACCCACGTCGTATACACTGCCAACTCCGCAAATACTCGCTTTTCCTTAATGTCGCCGTAAACCGCAAGATGAATTTCCTCCGGATTCTCTTCCAACAACAATTGCACAGCTTTGCGAATACAAGTTTGTTGCTCAAATATGGACTTACCCGAATCCACCATGACCCATGCACACAATGCACCACTTCTAAGATTGGCACTGGCTGGCGCCCTACTGATTTCTTCGGGTTTCATTTTGCGCCGCAATAACAAGGTTTCTAAAGCGTTCTTGCCAAAAAAAATGTGCTTCTTTTGAAATTTTTCCAATGACTTATCCAATTTTGGCAGCACTACTAAAAATTGCTTTGCCTCGTTGGACTCACTCAAAGGTGAATTATTTTGTGTTAGTGTTGCAAGCATTAGTAACTATCCTATAAATATTAACTGTTATTATATACGCCGTGTCCACATTACCTGTTGTAGCTTTATACCGTAGGCTTTCTTGACCACACAATAGTTTGCTCTACCATGCGCCAGTACCTCGAACTAATGCAACACGTGCTCAAACACGGTCACAAGAAGTCAGACCGTACCGGTACCGGTACGCTTTCCGTGTTTGGTTACCAAATGCGCTTCAACTTGGCAAATGGCTTTCCGCTCGTTACCACCAAAAAATGTCATTTGAAATCTATCATTCACGAATTACTCTGGTTTCTACAAGGCGATACAAATATAAGATATCTCAATGACAACGATGTCTCCATCTGG
>JAZGCR010000043.1:0-4073 GCA_036477105.1 Nitrosomonadaceae bacterium
ACGAACAGCCTGAATAATTCTAGCCATTAGCTACTTTCTTTGGATACTTTGTCTGCACGTACTCATCAACAATCGCGCGGAACTCGCTAGCAATATTATCGCCTTTTAGAGTAACGGACTTCTGACCGTCCACATAAACCGGCGCCACCGGCCTCTCTCCTGAACCTGGCAAACTAATACCAATATTGGCGTGTTTGCTCTCACCAGGACCGTTAACCACACAACCCATCACTGCCAGCGTCATGTTCTCCACACCATCGTATTGCTCGCGCCATACGATCATCTGATTTCGCACATAACTCTGAATATTCTCTGCAAGTTCCTGGAAATAGGTGCTGGTAGTTCGTCCACAACCAGGGCACGCTGCCACCAGCGGTGCAAATGCACGCAATCCCATGGTCTGCAGAATTTCCTGAGCTACCACTACTTCGCGAGCGCGGTCACCGCCTGGCTCTGGAGTAAGTGATATACGAATAGTGTCACCAATACCTTCCTGCAATAGTACTGACAACGCTGCGGTAGAAGCAACGATTCCCTTCGAACCCATACCTGCTTCAGTCAATCCCAAATGCAACGCATAATTGCAGCATGCCGCTAGGTCTCGATAAACCTTAATCAGATCCTGCACACCACTTACCTTACAAGATAGAATGATCCGGTCGCGACCCAATCCTATTTCTTCTGCCTTGGCAGCGCTTTCTAGAGCCGAGGTGATCAAGGCCTCACGCATAACGTGCCCTGCATCTTTCGGATCTGGGGATTCTGCATTTTTATCCATTATGCGCGCCAGCAGCTCAGGATCCAGACTACCCCAGTTGACACCGATCCGCACTGGTTTGTCGTACTTACAGGCCATTTCGATCATGATAGCAAACTGTTCATCACGCTTCTTACCATGTCCTACATTTCCAGGATTGATACGGTATTTAGCCAACGCCTGTGCACAATCCGGGTATTCAGTCAAAAGTTTATGACCATTGAAATGAAAATCACCCACCAGCGGTACATGACAGTCCATGTTATCAAGGCGTGTGCGGATGGCCGATACGACTTTTGCTGCGGCGGCAGTATTGACCGTTATACGCACTAACTCTGAGCCTGCGCGTGCGAGCTGGGCCACTTGTAATGCAGTTGCAGATTCATTTTCCGTATCGGTGTTAGTCATCGACTGCACCACTACTGGCGCACCACCACCGACACTGACTTGGTCGATCCGAACGCCGATACTACTGCGTTGTTTCTTAATACTATTTTGTGATGTAGCCATGATAAGTACGAAAATTTTATATGTGTGAAAATTCTATTTGAGTGATAAATGTGCCACACCACCATATCTAGTAGTGTACGGCGTCAAGTTCACTGGCTTACTATTGTAAACTAGCTTGACGTTAGCGGCGTTTCCGATCGTTATAGAAAACGGTGGTTTGCCATATATCGTTTTCTCCGAATTGCTGGGACTAGTCCGTGAAAAAATCCTCTTGCCTCCTGCATCTTTGACTTCAACCCACGACTCCTCAATAAATACAAAGCGGATAATACCCTCACCATTTTTCACTGGTTCATGAGTAACAGTTGTTTCTGTCGTTACTTGCTGCGCTAGAAGTGGGCTATCATTTTTCTGTTGGGCTATTCCTGCCTCTTCAGCGAGCTGAACTGCATCAGGATCGTTAGATTTGATTGCGAGTGGTGATTGAGGTTGGATCTCGCCTTCTACCTGTTCAAATTCAGTTTCAGATTTAATTGCAGTCTCAGTTATGGTTCCGATTTCAACATTCACATCAGTCTGATGGCCCTCTCCTCCACCACGATAAACTTCATAAATCAACAGCAGCGACGCCAGAACTGTCCCCCACATAATAATCGATTTACTTCGTGTTTGTTTATGGCCAGATGCGAATGGGATTTCTTCTGTCGGGTACGAAATAGCATGGGAAGAAACAGACGGAAGAGATTGCTGCAACAATTGAAAAAATGCCACTGTATCCACCCGCATGAGTTTCGCATAATTTCGGATAAAACCGTGCAAAAAAGTACGACTTGGAAATTTACTGTGATCATCCTCCTCAATTGCTGTGATCTGCCGCGCTGATAACCGTAATTGTCTCGCTACATCCTCGATGCTCATGCCATGTACCAACCGTGCTGCTTGCAGTGCTTGGCCAACGCTTTGCACTTTTTCAGCATCTTCTGTTTCGGTCATGCCGTTATTGCTATTATCGGTAACGTTCATTACTAGAATTCGCCATTACGAAGAGCTATTGCCTCTTTAGAATTCGGAAAACGTTTATTCAACCGTGAAGCATAACTAGCGGCAGCTTGGCGATTCCCAGCCTTGCGTTCAATCTTCATCCCCAGCCACAGACTCTCCGCCGTAGGTGTGGAAGTCCGCATGTAGCGTGAGAGATTCAACTTGGCTGCCGCCAGATTTCCGCTTATGAAATTCATCTCAGTCAATCCTATCAAAGCCGGTGAATATTTTGGTTTTAACGCTAGCGCTTTCCGAAAAAATTCCTCCGCGCTCTTATAATTACCACGGCTTAGTTCGCAAGTCCCAGCATTCGCATTGGCCATTTCCGGTGTTGGATAAAGAGGATCTTTCAAGGCTGCCATGAAATGCTTAATGGCTTGGTCCATTTGTTCGGGCTTACGCTGACACAAGAACCAGCCAAAATTGTTATGGATCTCAGAATCGTCGGGTGCAATTCCCAGCGCGCGCTCGAAATTTTGTTGAGCCAACTTGTCTTCTTTCAAATTCATATAAACCAGCCCAAGTACGTTATATGCAGGCGCATAATTGGAATTGGTACGTAAAGACTTATTCGCTTCGTCTATCGCCACCTTATATTGACCACGATTGAAGTACTCTCCAGCCAGCAGAGTATGAAGTTTGGTGCTTTCCTTTTTTGCTCTTTCACTCTGCTCTTTACCAAGCCAAACAGGCTCTGACTCCAACTCCAGAGCCTCCTTTTGTGTAGGTGGAAACCAGGGTGCAAAAAAGCTGGCACAACCGCCCATCAGCATCAATAACACAATGAAGAAACCTGTCAGAATCTGTCTCATCTTGCTGCCTCCATGATTACGCGACTTTTCCGCTGGGTCTTATCCAATACTCTTCCAGCAAGTTGACCGCAAGCGGCAGCAATGTCATCACCACGGGTCTTGCGTACTGTTGTCACCAAACCAGCCTGCATCAATACATCGCGAAATCGATGCGTTGCCTCAGACGAAGAACGTTTGTAACCGGAATTGGAAAATGGATTAAATGGAATCAGATTAAATTTACAGGGAGTTTTCCGCACCAATTTTACCAATTCGCGCGCTTGAGCCACACTGTCATTGACCCCAGCTAGCATGATATATTCAAAAGTAATGAAATCTCTTGGTGCAGTCTTAAGATAGCGCTGACAAGCTGCCAATAACTGCTTGATTGGGTATTTCTTGTTAATTGGTACCAATTGGTCACGCAGCTCATCGTTGGGTGCGTGCAGCGATACCGCTAGCGCCACGGGGCAACGCTCACGCAACCGGTCCATAGCTGGAACCAAGCCTGATGTGCTCACTGTTACACGCCGACGCGACAGCCCGTAGGCGTTATCGTCCAACATCAGGTCAAGCGCTGTTGCCACATTCTCGAAATTGGCAAGTGGTTCGCCCATACCCATCATTACTACATTACTAACAGTGTGGCTGCTGCCTGAAGACTGAACTACTCTTGGATCACCGATATAATACTTCGGTTTCGGTGCGATCTTATCATTGGTAGCTTTCCCCAGTACTTTGTTCGCCCACCATAGCTGACCGATGATCTCCGCTACCCTTAGGTTACGATTGAAACCCTGCCTACCGGTGGAGCAAAATGTGCATTCCAGCGCACACCCTACCTGACTGGAAATGCACAGCGTACCGCGACTAGGTTCAGGTATGAAAACCGTCTCGATTCCGTTGCCAGCACCCACATCTAGTAACCACTTACGTGTTCCGTCAGCGGAGATATGTTCACTGATGACTTGAGGTGGCTCAACCACCGCAGTGGCAGAGAGTTTTTCCCTCAACACCTTCGCCAAATTACTCAT
>JAZGCR010000044.1:0-11580 GCA_036477105.1 Nitrosomonadaceae bacterium
GATTATCAACACCTTCGCGTCGACAAATCGCTCTTGATGATCTAGTGCCTTAACTCTTCTCGCCAACTATCAACCCGCTCAGATTAGCTGACATGAGTACTTCAAGTCAAGCAATTTGTCGGGCAATGTGGAGACCTAAAAACCACTGGTTAAAATTGCAACATTTTGACTAAATCCGTACAAATTAGGGATCAAGACTAGCATAATAGGTGCAATGTTATGTTAACCCACTGTTATGTCGTTAGAATAATGGTGCAATAGCCGCTCAAAAATTACTAATGCTAAATTCGGGAATTGAGCAAATTGATTTGCTACTTTTTAGATACTTTCTAACTTACACTTCCTAAATCGTTCAACCTAATGGTTTAAACCGTAATAGCTGGAACAAACCGTTTGTGTTAATGCGTTGATACATCGAAAATATTTTGTGATTTGCAATTGCTTCTGTCGAGCGAAATTTCAGTGAATAAATCCTATTTCGATGCTCACTGGATTAAGGGCGAGGGTTTTGACTGGAGTGCTTACTGTAAGACAATAGTGTTGGTCGGACTGAATACCAATCTCGTGTATACCTAGATCGTGACGGATTATAGATTCTATTTGCTTACGAAGCTCATCCAATATCGAAAATGTTCCACTGACGCCGTAATTAGAAGCTAAGCACGACAATCAATGTTGCACAAACGCAGGTGTGGCCGGTACCATTTGCATTATTTTAGAATCGATTTATTTTAAACACTGAGCTACCATGACGGCAGTTCTGCCTATTTCTTTCATGCCCAATCTCGAATCCTATTTTGCCGCTGACGGTGCACTTGCTCAGTTCGTACCTGACTACCGTGTACGCGCGCAGCAACTGGAAATGGCACAGATGATAGCTGAAACTATAGCTGAGAATCACATTCTGATAGCAGAAGCAGGTACCGGTACTGGCAAAACTTTTGCTTATTTAGTTCCTGCACTGTTAGCTGGTGGCAAAGTAATTCTTTCTACTGGGACAAAAACTCAGCAAGACCAGCTTTTCAATCGTGATATTCTCACTGTGCGCGCGGCTCTTAAAGTTCCGGTAAAAGTAGCTTTATTAAAAGGTCGCGACAACTACGTGTGTCACCATCATCTGAGGCGCACTTTACAAGAAGAGCATGCTAGTCTTGATGATAGGAAATATTTGAAGTTGATTGAGCGCTACGCAGATTTCAGTAGAAGTGGCGACAAGAGCGGTTTGAGCGAAGTACCTGAAAACTCTACGATTTGGCGGCAAGTGACCTCGACGCGAGAGAATTGTCTTGGTTCAGAATGCTCCAGCTACAAGGAGTGCTTTGTTATGGAGGCACGAAAACAAGCGCTTTCTGCAGATGTAGTCGTGGTCAACCATCATTTGTTTTTTGCCGATGTGATGCTACGCGATGAAGGGTTGTCAGAGTTACTTCCTGCTTGCAATACGGTGATATTTGATGAAGCTCACCAGTTGCCAGAAACCGCCAGCTTATTCTTTGGCGAGTCAGTAAGTACCAGCCAGTTACTGGAACTCGCGCATGAAGTCGAAACTGAAGGACTGCTGTGTGCCAAGGATTTCGTTGCATTGCCTGAAGCCGCATCAGCAATGGAAAAAGCAGCACGTGATTTGCGCCTTACTATCGAAGGTGAGAACACTCGCTTATCGTTGGCCGCGGCAATACAAAACCCTGAATTCAAAGAAGCACTGGATGAGTTGCTGGAAAGGCTCATTGTGCTGACCTCGATGCTAGAAGGCCAAGCAGAACGTTCAGAAGGATTGGAGAACTGTTGGCAACGAGCGCGTGAAATCGTCGCCGGCATAACACGCTGGGGTAGCCAGGCAGAGGTAGAAGGGTTCGCGCGCTGGATAGAGACATTCAGTTATGTGTTGCAACTCAACACAACGCCCCTATCCATTGCAGAAGTATTTAACAAACAGTTAAACGCTTCTCCGCGCGCGTGGATATTTACTTCCGCAACTTTATCAGTTAGAGGCGATTTTTCACATTACAACAGTGAAATGGGTTTAAATCCAGAATTAAGTACGGTACGGTCTGTCTGCTGGGAAAGCCCGTTTGATTTTGCTAATCAAGCTTTGCTTTACGTGCCAACTGGTTTGCCCGAACCTGCTAACCATGAATACACAGAAAACGTGGTAAAAGCTGCGTTTCCAGTATTAAAGGCTAGTCGTGGTCGTGCATTCATCTTGTGCACCAGTCTACGGGCGATGCAGCAAGTTTATGCTAGATTATTGGAGTTATTTGAACGTGAACAACTTGATTATCCCTTATTGGTACAAGGCCAAGGGCCACGCTCCGACATGTTGGAGCGTTTCCGCAATATGGGTAATGCAGTACTGATTGGCAGCCAATCTTTCTGGGAGGGGGTGGATGTGCGCGGCGAAGCTTTGTCGCTGGTCGTGATAGACAAGCTACCCTTTGAGCCGCCTGACGATCCAGTGCTTTCAGCACGTATCGAGAAAATCAACAAAGAGGGGCGCAATGCCTTCATAGAGTATCAGCTGCCACGTGCTGTCATCAATCTGAAGCAAGGTGTCGGACGGCTAATCCGTGACGAAGTTGATCGTGGCGTGTTGATGATTTGTGATCCGCGCCTTATCACTAAATCCTACGGCAAACGAATCTGGCAAAGTCTTCCACCAATGAAACGTACACGCGATCTAGCTGAAGTGCAGCAGTTCTTTTTGTTGGATAATGAAATTGTGGAAGCGGAATAATATTAAGTGAAATATTTAGGACCAGAAATAATCTAGCCTCATTTCCTATGAATGTAGAATGCGAATTGAGTAAGCTTATTTAGAATATAGCCAACCGGACGTCATTTGGTTATGTGGTGCTTAGTATTGTGGTGCTTAGTATTTCAGCAAATAGGGCAATGGCATGATCTCTAGCATAGGGCCATCTAGAGTCTTCCAATAGATTTTTCCGGCCTTGACACTATCTATTTGTATCACTGCTAGCACGTCATATCCACCATCAGGCGAGGGTGCAGCATTGACTATCATGCCACTTGATTGTTCTTCCATGTCGTCGCTGTACAGTTCGTCCCCAGCTGCAACAGGCTCTGTTGTGTGGATATTTGCAAGATACATACGGCGTTTTAACTTGCCCAGATATTGGGTGCGGGAAACGATTTCCTGTCCTGGATAACAACCTTTCTGAAAACTTATTCCGCCAATGGCTTCCAGGTTTGCCATTTGGGGTACAAATTGTTCCTGAGTAGGAGGTGTGATAATAGGAATCCCGGCTTTTATTTCCAGCCATTCCCAGCAGGATTTGCCCACCGGCACAGCATATTTTCTCAAATGCTTCCATAGTTTGGGTGCATGTTCTGGCGTAGCGATGATTTCAAAACGGTTCTGAGCAAGACGGAGAATACTTTCATGCTCATCGTGAATGACACCGAGATGAGGACTGGGAGCCGTGCCAAAAGTTTTCTCTATCGCCTCTGTAGCACGATTTCCGGCGATGCCGATGCGTACTAGTGTGTTGCTATCATCTACCAGCTTTACCTTGGAGCGCAGCACAAACATAGACAAACGTTTCTCGATGGATGCGTGCAGAGTCGCAGGTATTTGCATGAAGTATCCGCCACCATTGCGCCATATCAGAAAGCTTGCCAGCATTCGGCCTTTCGGGGTGCAGCAGCTACCATATTGAGCTGTATTGAGATCGATTTTCCTAACGTCACAACTCAACTGACCCTGTAGGAATGTTGAAGCATCCTCGCCAGAGAAATTAATCAATCCAAAATATGAAAGGTCAGCCAGTATCGTCTTGGAGTGGGTAATTTCAAGCTCGGTAGAGGCATCGCCATAGTGAGCAACGCAGTCATCTTCAATGACCGCATTGTGACTTTGTAAGTATGTTTGCCAAGCTAGGTTCATGCAGGAAAAGTATGACTGGTGAAGAGCACTAATTATATGGCTAATTATCAGGAGTGAGATAATTTGTGGTAGTTGCTCCCTCCTTATCATTCATGTCAAAGCTTCTACAAGTTATACAGTGACGCTTATTTCGCTTGTATTGAACTCTTACATATGGAATATATGCTGAAGGAGTTCAGCTGGTTGCCAATACGGCCGCGGTGGAAGCGGAAAAGCTAGGTGGAAGCGCTATCTTTTCAATACCGTGTCCTTCGCATGTTGCAGGCTATCTGGATAATCTGGGCTAAAATGCAGCCCACGGCTTTCATGACGCAGCATAGCACTTTGCACGATTAGGTCGGCAGTGTCTACAAGATTACGCAGTTCTAACAGATCGCTAGTTACGCGGAAATTTGCGTAATATTCATTGATTTCCTCATGCAGCAACTTAATACGGTGTTGCGCACGCTGCAGACGTTTGTTGGTTCGAACGATACCAACGTAACTCCACATAAAACGGCGTAATTCATCCCAGTTATGCGAGATAATAATTTCTTCATCGGCGTCAGTAACGCGACTTTCGTCCCATTTCGGCAATTTCACAACAGGTGAGGGTGTTTGATTAAGTATGTCCTTGGCAGCTGCTTGTCCGAATACGAGGCACTCCAGCAGCGAGTTGCTTGCAAGCCGGTTGGCGCCGTGAAGTCCGGTGTGTGCAGTTTCGCCTATTGCATATAGATTGCCCAGGTCGGTTTTACCGTTTAAGTTAGTGACGATGCCGCCACAGATGTAGTGAGCGGCAGGCACAACCGGGATGGGGTGCCGAGTAATGTCTATGCCTAGGTCAAGGCAACGGGCGTAAATATTTGGGAAGTGTTCCTTCAGGAAAAGTGCGGGTTTGTGGGAAATGTCGAGATAAACACAATCAAGACCACGTTTTTTCATTTCAAAGTCAATGGCGCGGGCGACAATGTCGCGTGGTGCGAGCTCAGCGCGTTCATCGTGCAACGGCATGAAGCGCTTGCCATCTGGAAGTTTCAGTAGACCGCCTTCACCGCGTACTGTTTCGGTGATCAGGAACGATTTGGCATGGGGATGGTAAAGGCAGGTAGGATGAAACTGAATGAACTCCATGTTGGCAACGCGGCAACCCGCGCGCCAGCCCATGGCAATGCCATCACCAGTAGCTGTATCAGGATTGGTAGTATAGAGATAAACCTTGCCAGCTCCGCCAGTTGCCAACACTGTATTCTGTGCGGAGATGGTGTTAACCTGGCCTGACAAGTTATCCAACACATAAGCGCCATAGCAATTGTTGCCATTATTATCTAAGTGGCCCAGTTTTATGCTGGTGATGAGATCGATGGCGATATGGTACTCAAGTATGGTGATATTAGTATGAGTGCGAGCTTTCTCACCCAGCGTTCGTTGTACTGCCTGCCCGGTAGTGTCTGCTGCGTGAATTATTCGACGCACACTATGGCCGCCTTCTCTTGTAAGGTGATAGCCGGTTTTATTACCTTGGTTACGGGTAAATGGCACTCCTTGTGCGATCAGCCACTGAATGGCTTGTGGGCCATTTTCCAATACGCTGCGGGTAATTTTTTCGTTGCACAGCCCAGCGCCTGCACTTAGGGTATCGCGGATATGGACTTCAGGCGAGTCTTTCTCCGACAGTGCTGCAGCAATGCCGCCTTGAGCCCAGCCACTAGCGCCGTCAAGTAATGCCTGTTTGGTGATAAGGCCCACCTTTTTGCTTTGTGCCAGGTTGAGTGCAAGCGTGAGGCCGGCGAGTCCACTGCCGATAATGAGCGTGTCAAAATAGGTATGTGGCATTAGGAGTCTAAGTTGGTTTCACAAACTGTTACTCGAAAATCATAACAGACTTCAGGCTTAGCATTTAATAATAACAATACCTCAGTTTTTTTGGAATAACCCCATTTTAATGTGAACTAATATAGAATATATGTTGTCTCTTATCACAGGTCATACATAGTATGTAAGAAGCAACTCTTGGTTTTCGAATGAAACCCTGAACGAGTATACTTAATCTGCTGTGTCACGATGCAGCAGTGATCACGAGTATAAATCATAAAATTCAGGGAACGTGCAGTATATGGGTGACCGAGAAATTGATCAGCAATTGGTAGAACGTGCGCAGCGTGGAGACAAGCGAGCGTTTGATTTGTTGGTAATCAAGTATCAACGGAAACTGGCTCGATTGTTGTCACAATTCATTCGTGATGCCGCTGAGGTTGAGGACATTACGCAGGAAACCTTTATCAAGGCTTATCGGTCATTACCGTCGTTCCGCGGTGAGAGTGCTTTTTATACTTGGCTGTATCGCATAGGCATTAATGCAGCAAAGAATTTTTTGGTGGCCCAGGGGCGGCGAGCATCGACCACCAACGGATTTGATATTGAGGACGCTGAAAATCTTGAAGAAGGAAGTCAATTGCGAGAGCTGAATACCCCGGAAAGTGAGTTAATGAGTAGGCAGATTGCTCAAACGATACATCAGACTTTGCAGGAGTTACCTGAGGAATTGCGCACAGCAATTAATCTGAGAGAAATCGAGGGGTTGAGTTATGAAGAAATTGCAAACATCATGAGCTGCCCAACTGGCACAGTACGATCACGAATATTTCGTGCTCGTGAAGCGATAGCAGATAAATTACAATCCGTGATGGAAATTGGTAAAAACAAGAGGTGGTAGCATGAAAAGTAAAATATCGGCATTGATGGACGGCGAATTAGACAACGCTGATATTGCTGACACTATCGCTCAAATTAAGAAAACAGAAGAGCTACGCAACGAATGGGCGACTTATCATTTAATTGGTGACACTTTACGTCATCCGGAAGTGGTGCCCATTGACATTGCATCGAACGTTAGCAAGAGATTGGCCACAGAACCGACCGTGCTGGCTCCACGGCCACCTACGAAACACAAGGGTAGAGTTTTTGTGCTTTCGGTTGCAGCTTCGATGATGACAGCAGTGGCTGCAGTGGTGTGGATGAGCATGCAAACTATGGACCGACCACTGAAACCCATTACTGACAAATCAGTTCTTCAGGCCGCTGTACAAGCAGAACCCACCATTATTTCTGCCTCTATTCCTGTACCAGCTCAAATTAACGACTACTTGTTAGCACACGGGGAATTTTCACCTCGCACGGCGATGCATGGTGCGGTACCTTATATACGCACGGTTGCTGATTCGGACAAGAGATCTACCAGATGACGAGAAGAGTTGCGATGGTTCCCTTGTTGCTGCTAGCGGGTCTTGTATTACCCTCATTTGCACAGGACCAGAACCCTCCTCCTAGTCCATCAGCAGAAGCGCAGAGCTGGCTACAAAGAGTTGTTGCTGCTCCCCGCCAGCATAATTACATTGGCATTTTTGTATATTCTTCTGGTAGCCATATGGAGACGTCGCGAATCGTACACATGGTGAATAAGGAAGGAGAACGTGAGAGAATTGAGGTGCTCGATGGTTTGCCGCGTGAGATCATTCGTAATAATGATGAAGTAAGATGTTATTTCCCGGAAAGTAAAACCGTAATGATCGAGAAACGAGGGTTGTGGAAATTTTTTCCCGCGCTGCTGCCCGAGCCGTTGAGTAATCTTAACAACAACTATATTGTAAAAAAAGGTGGGAAGGAGCGTATTAGCGATTACGAGTGTCAAGTAATTATACTGGAATCTAGGGATAACATGCGCTATAGCCAAAAGCTGTGGATGGATGTCTCTACTGGTTTGTTGCTTAAAGCAGCAGTGATGGATAGGGGCAAGGTCGTGGAGCAGTTTGTTTTTACCCAACTGGAAATTGATGGTGAGATAGACGAAGAGCTGTTGAAGCCCAAGTACCTTACAAAAGCTGCTAAGTTGCGTATTACTAATCTGGTGTCTTCCAAGTTGGGGAGAGGCGAGCTCGGCTGGCAGGTAGAAAATCTACCTCCGGGCTTCATTAAAATCACCGAAGTGAAGCGTAGCCTTTCTGGAAAATCTACACCTGTTGGCCATATTGCACTTTCAGATGGTCTTGCCGCTGTTTCAGTGTTCATTGAGCCAGCTGAAGAAAGCGATTTTCAGCCCGTTCTGAGATCCTTCCCCCACCAGGGTGCCATTAATATTTATACCCGAACAGTGGGGAGGAATATGGTGACGACAATAGGTGAAGTGCCACCGATAACAGTGATGCAGATTGGTAACTCTGTGGTAAATTACAAAGTTAAATGAGCAGAATAAAGAGCAACCATAATAATAAAATTATAATTGCTGTGATAGAGGAAGAACAAAACTAGCAAAAGAATTGCGCCATGTACTTTCTCCACTTTGTTTAGACTGTCTAACATCAAGCCGAGATAATTCCGGATATAAAATTTGGCAAAATTCAGGATGGGGATCTCATCTGTGTGTTATCTTTTTTCAAAAACAGGAAAATGACGCATAAATTTATTCTACTAGTGTTGTTCGTGCTTTCTTTACCCGTTTTCGCGCAGACTGGGGAGCTGCCTGATTTTACTGATCTGATCGATAGGCAAGTGGCGGCCGTGGTGAATATCAGCACCGTCCAGACACACAGTGCACCCAGTAATCAGGTAATTCCCGGAATGCCAAATATTCCGGAGAACAGTCCATTTTTCGAATTTTTCCGTCGTCACACACCTCATGGTACTGTACCTAGAGAGTTTGAATCTAAATCGTTAGGCTCAGGTTTTATCATAAGTGCTGACGGTTATATCTTGACGAATGCTCATGTAGTCGATTCTGCTGATGAAATTACTGTCAAACTGAACGATAAGAGAGAATTTCAAGCAAAAATAATCGGCGCTGACCGCAAGACTGATATAGCTCTTCTGAAGATAGAGGCCCGCAATTTACCTCAAGTGACCCAAGGTGATCCCAGCAAGCTCAGAGTGGGTGAATGGGTTGTGGCGATTGGATCGCCATTTGGCTTCGAGAGCAGCGTGACCGCTGGTATCGTCAGCGCTAAGGGGCGCTCATTAGCACAGGAAAACTATGTTCCTTTTATTCAGACTGACGTAGCTATAAATCCCGGAAATTCTGGTGGACCGCTATTTAATATGAAGGGTGAAGTAGTTGGCATTAACTCACAGATATACAGCCGTACCGGTGGCTACATGGGACTGTCGTTTGCCATTCCTATTGACGTTGCTACAGACATTTCTAACCAATTGAAAGCTACTGGAAAGGTAAGTCGCGGCAGAATTGGCGTGATGATACAGGAAGTGACCAAAGAACTAGCCGAATCATTTGGCCTAGCTAAACCAGGTGGGGCACTAGTGACATTGGTACAAAAAGGTGGTCCTGCAGAGAAGGCTGGGCTCAAGACGAAAGATGTGATTATGAAATTTGATGGCAAAGCTGTAAGCACCTCTAGCGATTTGCCACGCATCGTGGGTGCTACCAAGCCAGGATCAAAGGTATCGGTTCAGGTGTGGCGGAATGGTTCTACAAAGAAAATGATGGTGTTAGTGGACGAATTTCCATCAGATGAGAAAATTGCAAGTCGTGAAAGCAAACGAGGTGGGACACACGATACATCTAACCGCATCGGGCTCGCGTTGCGCGAACTTACTAACGATGAGAAAAAACAGTTTGAAGTGAATAATGGTTTGCTGGTAGAAGATATGCGGCCAGGCATCGCTAGTAGCGCCGGAATGCGGCCCGGTGATATGATTCTTGGAATCAACAATCAAGATGTGAATACTGTCGAGCAGTTCAATCAATTGCTCAACAAAAGCAAGGAAGGTCGTAATATCGCGTTACTAGTAAAGCGTGGCAGCACAACCTCTTTTATTACCATGCAACTCTAATGGAGGCGACAGTAAGTAGTTTTGTAATGCCGGAAGCAGTTAGGCTGATTGTATATGGCCGAAAGGATTGCCATCTTTGCTTTGACATGATTGCCGCTCTAAATGAATTACAGACGCGGATTTGTTTTCGTGTTGAATTGGTAGATGTGGACAGCAACGCCGAGCTAGCAGCACAGTACGGCGAGCGTATTCCTGCGCTAATAGCGGGGGGAGAGGAAATTTGTCATTTCCATCTTGATCCTATCGCGTTAGATGCTTATTTTGCCAAAATTCGCTAGAATGTGCACTTCTTGAATAACCACAGAGCAGCCAGCGTGGAAAACGTTTTCGTAATCAAGCCATAAGCTTTCATGAGGGCACAATATGTGCCCTTTTTAGTGGTTCCAGTGCTGAACCTTGACCATTGTTTCCCCGATTATCGGACCTCAATCTCTAATGCAGCACATCCGCAATTTTTCTATCATTGCACACATTGATCATGGCAAGTCTACCTTGGCTGATCGTATCATTCATTTGTGTGGCGGTTTATCAGACCGTGAAATGGAGGCACAGGTACTGGATTCAATGGATCTGGAGCGTGAACGTGGAATTACCATAAAGGCACAGACTGTTGCACTTGAATATAGATCATGTGAAGGTAAGTCTTATCTTCTGAATCTGATCGACACTCCTGGTCATGTGGATTTTTCTTACGAAGTGTCACGATCTCTTGCCGCTTGCGAAGGTGCGCTGCTAGTAGTGGATGCGTCGCAAGGCGTCGAAGCTCAGACTGTTGCAAATTGTTATGCCGCTATTGAGCAGGGCATTGAAGTGATGCCGATATTAAATAAAATTGACTTACCTGCCGCCGAACCTGCGCGCGTAATTGAGGAAATTGGGGACATTATCGGTATAGATGCCCAAGACGCTCTGCGCGTCAGTGCCAAGACGGGTGAGGGCGTAAAGGATATTTTGGAACAAGTGATTACACATATTCCAGCGCCGAATGGGGATCTTACTGCACCGCTGAAAGCTCTTATTATTGACTCGTGGTTCGATAATTATGTTGGTGTCGTGATGCTGGTGCGAGTGGTGGATGGGGTTCTCAAATCCAAAGATAGGATCTTGCTCATGGCGAGTAAAGCTACGTATTTATGTGAAGAGGTCGGTATATTTACACCAAAGCCGAAAAGCCGCGTATCTCTAAGCGCAGGAGAAGTCGGCTTCATCATTGCTGGCATTAAAGAATTAAATTCTGCCAGGGTGGGTGACACTGTTACTCTGGTAGAACGTCCTGCCTCTCTGCCATTACCTGGTTTTAAAGAGATCAAGCCCCAAGTATTTGCGGGACTTTATCCGGTTGAGTCCAATCAGTATGACGTTTTACGTGACGCACTGGAGAAATTAAAACTCAATGATTCTTCACTGCAGTACGAGCCTGAAATATCGCAAGCCTTGGGTTATGGTTTTCGTTGCGGATTTCTTGGCCTATTGCATTTGGACATTGTGCAGGAGCGTTTGGAGCGAGAATACAATGTGGATCTCATTATTACTGCGCCGACGGTGGTCTGTCAGATAGTTATGCGTGACGGTACGGTAACAGAAATTGAGAATCCATCTAGAATGCCTGACCCCTCCAATGTAGAGGAAATACGCGAACCAATTATTACTGCCACCATACTAGTTCCTCAAGAATATGTTGGCTCTGTTATTACACTATGTATTAGCAAGCGTGGGGTGCAGAAAAACATGCAATACATGGGTAGGCAGGCGGTGCTCATTTATGAGATGCCGCTTAACGAAGTAGTGATGGATTTCTTTGACAAACTCAAATCTACAAGTCGGGGATATGCTTCACTAGATTACGAGTTTAA
>JAZGCR010000045.1:0-2861 GCA_036477105.1 Nitrosomonadaceae bacterium
ATTCAAGGAGACAGGAGTCAGGATTAAGTGCTAAGTGCACATATCATTGAATCCCGAATCCTCAATCCTGAGGTCCGAGCATGCAGAGCCAGAAAATTCGTATTCGTTTGAAGGCATTTGATTATCGGTTGATAGATAAGTCCGCGATGGAAATTGTCGAGACTGCTAAGCGTACAGGTGCAGTAGTGAAGGGCCCCATACCGTTACCAACACGCATTGAGCGTTTCGATATACTGCGCTCGCCGCATGTTAATAAGACTTCGCGTGATCAGTTTGAGATTCGTACTCACTTGCGCTTGATGGACATTATGGATCCTACTGATAAGACCGTAGACGCATTGATGAGGCTGGATTTACCAGCAGGGGTTGATGTAGAAATAAAATTGTAAGTTTAGAATATTGAATTTGAATTAACCGTTTCTTGGTAAGAATATTTATATATACGGTTAAAATGATTGTAAAGTGCCGGTTAATTGTAATTGGCACCTTTAAATAAAGGTTATTTAGAATGAGTTTAGGATTAGTCGGCCGCAAGGTTGGCATGACTCGTATTTTTACTGACGATGGCAACAGCCTGCCAGTGACGGTGCTTGACGTGTCTAATAATCGCGTCACACAAATTAAGTCGTTTGGGACTGATGGCTATACAGCGATACAAGTAACTTTTGGCAAGCGTCGTGCTAATCGTGTCAACAAGCCATCAGCTGGGCATTTTGCCAAGGCTGCGGTGGAAGCGGGACACATGCTCAAGGAATTCCACGTAACGGAGGAACAGCTGGCAAGCCTGAAGGCTGGTGCTGTTGTAGGAGTAGATATTTTTCAAGTCGGTCAGAGAGTAGATGTAACCGGCATCTCCATTGGTAAGGGCTTTGCTGGCGTAATCAAGCGCCATCACTTTTCCTCAAATCGTGCTAGTCATGGCAACTCGAAAGCTCACAATAAGGGTGGCTCTATAGGCATGTGCCAGGATCCTGGTCGAGTATTTCCTGGTAAGCGTATGCCTGGACATTTAGGCAGCATGCGGCGCACTACCCAGAATCTGGAAGTACTGCGAGTCGATGCCGAGCGCGGCTTGCTTCTCATCAAGGGCGCAATTCCCGGCTCAAGAGGTGGTGATGTGGTGGTGCATCCAAGTTTGAAGACCGCTAAAATAAGCGCTAAGCCAGCTATCAAGATTAATGCTAAAGTTGGTGCAAAGAGTGGCGGTGCACAGACCGACAAGAAGGCGGGCGCATAATGGAGCTTAGACTTATTAGTGATAACGGCCAATCAACCGCAAGTATTTCTGCTTCCGATACCTTGTTTGGCCGTGAATACAACGAGGCCCTAGTGCATCAGGTAATAACGGCTTATTTGGCCAACGCCCGTAGTTCCAACCGTACGCAGAAGGGGCGCTCAGATGTCAACAAATCTACTCATAAGCCATGGCGGCAGAAGGGTACAGGGCGTGCTCGTGCAGGAATGGCCTCCAGTCCATTATGGCGCGGTGGCGGTAGAATTTTTCCTAATAGTCCGGAAGAGAATTTTAGTCAGAAGGTAAATCGCAAGATGTATCGTGCAGGTATCAGCGCCATTTTGTCCCAACTGGTGCGTGAAAGCCGGTTATCTGTTGTAGAAGACTTTATTGTAGATAGTCCAAAAACAAAATTGTTGTCACAAAAACTGAAAGATATGGGGCTGGGAGCGGTCATGATTATCACAGATAATGTAGAAGAGAATCTTTATCTCTCGTCTCGTAATCTTTCACATGTGATGGTGGTAGAAGTGGGTCATGCTGATCCTGTTAGTCTTTTACGCTTCGAAAATGTGCTAATGACTCGCGGTGCTGTGACAAAAATTGAGGAGATGCTTGCGTGAGCGTGCAAATTTTCAGTCAAGAGCGCTTGATGCAAGTGATATTGATGCCTCAAGTTTCCGAGAAAGCTACATATATTGTAGAAAAGCATAACCAAGTCATCTTTCGTGTAATACAGGATGCTACGAAGGCTGAGATCCGAGCTGCTGTTGAGTTGATGTGGAAGGCGCAAAACATAGAAGTGAGAGGCGTGCGAGTGGCTAACGTTAAAGGCAAGGAAAAACGATTTGGTCGTTTTATCGGGCGTCGTAGAAACTGGAAGAAGGCATATGTCAGCATAAAAACTGGCCAGGAAATTAACTTTTCTGAAATTGCTCAAATGGAGATTAAGTAATGGCGCTGATTAAAGTCAAACCAACTTCTCCTGGGCGTCGTGGTGTTGTTAAGGTCGTTAATTCTAGCTTGTATAAGGGGGCACCCTATTCCAAGCTGTTGGAGAAACAAAGTCACTCTGCTGGACGCAATAACAGCGGACATATTACTACCCGTCACATGGGTGGTGGTCATAAACAACATTATCGCAAAGTGGATTTTCGTCGCAAAAAGGACGGTATAGTCGCTAAGGTTGAACGGTTAGAATACGATCCAAACCGTAGTGCAAATCTGGCTCTGCTTTGTTATGTCGATGGAGAACGCCGTTACATTATTGCGCCCAAGGGGATTATTGCAGGAATGCAACTAATGAGTGGTGTAGATGCGCCAATCAAGAACGGTAATACGCTACCATTACGTAACATTCCAGTAGGTAGCACAATTCACTGCGTTGAAATATCACCTGGAAAGGGTGCACAGCTTGCGCGTTCTGCTGGCACATCGATACAGCTACTGGCGCGTGAGGGCGATTACGCACAATTACGTCTTCGTTCTGGTGAAATTCGCAAAACGCACATTGATTGTCGTGCCACTATTGGAGAGGTTGGCAATGAGGAACATAATTTGCGATCTATTGGTAAGGCGGGCGCGCAACGATGGCGCGGTATTCGTCCGACAGTGCGCGGTGTAGCGA
>JAZGCR010000046.1:0-6387 GCA_036477105.1 Nitrosomonadaceae bacterium
TATTTACTCCGGATTGAATGTGAAACGAATAAGAGTTGTCCCCTGCTATGTATGTTTAGGCGCATATTCTTTGAACCAACTTTTAAGATCGGTTGTGAACCAATGTGATGCTGTTGTGCGCGCCCTATCTGGAAGCGCCTGATGCATCCGGGAAACGACCACTTTGAACCTTAGGGTTCAAGATAATGGTCTGACGGCATTTGCGGGGGGCTTTATTATAAGGGCATAAAAAAAGCGGCATAGCCGCTTTTTTTATCACGCCAAGTTTGACATGGCTGACCATTATTTCCTGAATTATGCGTTACTGGTTGATGAAATCTGAACCCTCTGACGTAAGTATCGACGATCTTGCGAAGAGAGCCAATAAGACTATAGCGTGGTATGGTGTACGTAACTATCAGGCACGGAATTTTATGCGCGATCAGATGCGTATTGGTGATCAAGTTTTTTTCTATCATTCGAGTTGTAAACAACCAGGTATCGTCGGAATTGCGGAGGTTTGCAAGCTCGCATATCCTGACGCAACTCAATTTGACTCTGGCAGCAAGTATTTTGATCCGAAAGCTACTTCAGAAAATCCGCGTTGGTTCAATGTAGATGTAAGGTTCGTCAGTAAAACTCGGTTGATTGATATTAATGAGCTGAGAAGCTACCCTAATCTGATGAGCATGCGTATTTTGCAGAAAGGCAATCGCTTATCCATCACACCTGTAGATCCAGCAGAGTGGAAGTGCATCATTGGGGTCATGTAATAGCTTATTTCATAGCCAAGTTTTTATAAATTAATCAGATTAGAAGAATGCTGAAACCGAATATCAACCATAGCAAAACATAACGTGGAATGGTGGTTGGGTTATCTGTGCTTGGGTGCAGTTGTCGGTTTCTTCGCCGGACTACTTGGTATTGGCGGTGGGCTAATTATGGTGCCGGTGCTAAGTTTTATTTTCAGCGAACAAAATTTTCCTCCTGATCGTATTTTGCATCTCGCTCTTGGTACTTCCATGGCAGCGATAATTTTTACCTCTATCTCTAGTTTTCGCATCCATCATGTCCACGGTGCGGTGAACTGGCATATAGTGAAATATATTACACCGGGTACCATCGTGGGCACACTTAGTGGTGCGACGCTGGTAAGTATCCTTTCCAGCCGATTCTTGAGTATTACCCTTATCGTATTCATTTATTACGCTGCTACCCAGATATTACTGAACAACACTCCTAAGCCAAGTCGTCAGCTTCCAGGAAAGGTAGGGATGTTTACAGTGGGTAGTTTTATCGGTGGGGTTTCCAGCTTGGTAGCTATTGGTGGAGGATTGCTAACTGTGCCATTTCTTTCCACGTGTAATATCAGATTGCAACATGCCATCGGTACTGCTGCCGCAGTCGGTTTTCCTATTGCCATCGCAGGAGCGATTGGCTACATTGCTAATGGCATCGTGCAATCCCAGGTACTCCCAGAATATAGTTTGGGCTACGTTTATTTGCCGGCACTTGGGGGGGTAGTTCTAGCCAGTACGCTAACCGCGTCTTTAGGTGCAAGAGCCACTCATATTATCCAGGCCGTAATACTTAGGAAGATCTTTGTGGTGTTGCTTTATTTGCTGGGGACTAAAATGTTGATAGGACTTTTTTAGATAAGAGTTTATTTCTCCGTCAACAGCCTTAATACTTCCTGATATTTTTCTGAAGTCTTGGCAAGAATATTTGCAGGTAATGTAGGGGCAGGTGCTTTCTTGTTCCAGTCCTGCGTTTCCAACCAGTCGCGTACAAATTGCTTGTCGTAGCTGGGCGGATTCTTCCCTGGTGCATATTGATCAGCGGGCCAGAATCTCGACGAATCAGGGGTGAGCGCTTCATCGATGAGATAAAGCTTGCCAGTATCATCCTGCCCAAATTCGAATTTTGTGTCAGCAATAATAATACCTTTTTTTGCAGCATAATCTGATGCCTCAGTGTAAAGAGCGATTGCTTTGTCGCGTACTTGTACTGCTAATGCATTACCCAATAGTTTTTCTGCCTCAGCAAATGATATGTTTTCGTCATGTGCGCCCATTTCTGCTTTAGTTGAAGGCGTAAAAATTGCGCCACCGGGTAGCTTAGAAGCTACCTGCAATCCGGTAGGAAGCGTGATACCACATATCGCACCAGTCTTTTGATAATCTTTCCATCCGGAGCCTACTACATAACCGCGTACGATGGCTTCTATCGGTAGTGGTTTTAGTCGCTTTACCACAAACGCGCGACCCAATACTTGCCCTAGTTCTTCAGTTGAAACGAGCGATTCAGGCGAAAGTTCGGTCAGATGATTTGGAATAATGTGGTCAAGTTTCCTAAACCAGAAATTGGACATAGCTGTGAGTACTTTGCCTTTGCCTGGCACCGGTGTCTGCAGAACCACGTCGAAAGCAGATAGTCGGTCTGTCTGGATGATTAATAATTTGTTTTCATCAACGGCATAGATGTCGCGCACCTTTCCACGATGGAGAAATTTGAGGCTAGTGAGGTTGGATTTAAGTAAGGCTTTCTCAGGTGGAATCATAGTAAGTTTATTCAAGCTCAGGAAGGGTCATTGCCTTGATTTTTTCTGCCTGTACCTTACGAAAGGCTTCAAGCCGCGCAGTGATCGCTGGATCGGAAAGTGCTAGTAGGGCAACAGCAAATAAACCGGCATTGGCGGCGCCAGCTTCGCCTATGGCGAAAGTAGCAACTGGAATACCCTTAGGCATTTGCACAATTGAAAGCAATGAATCCAGTCCTTGAAGATGTTTGGAAGGAACTGGTACGCCCAGGATCGGCAAGGTTGTTTTTGCCGCCAGCACTCCGGCAAGATGGGCGGCACCACCTGCACCTGCAATGATGCAACGCAAGCCACGTTCGATAGCTGTTTGCGCATATTCAAACGCAATATCGGGGGTGCGGTGGGCAGAGATCACATGCGTTTCATAGGGAACACCAAAATTACGTAATTGGACTGCAGCCTGCTGCATGATGCTCCAGTCGTTGTTGCTGCCCATAATAATACCTACTGATGATTTCTTCATTTAATGCCTCATTGGTTCTGGTCACTGAGTTTCGTGTTCCTGACAACAATATTTCCATGTTTTCTAGTATAGGTAGCGTACGTGCCCCTAGTGCGGCAAGCACTAGCGATGCATATACACCAAATTAGCCATATATCCTCTGTTTCTCTGGCATCAACAATCGTGGTGAAAAATAGGAATCGAATAAACTTACTGCTAGATATTAAACTTACTCAGCATCCTAACATCCACCCATCTACTTCCATGAGTATTTCCCGCCAGGACGGTAAATGGTTTTGTCAGTTCACCTAAGTCAGATAATACCACTGCAGCTCCATTAAAATTTTGCAGCTTAGTGTAATTGCTCGTCGTTACAATCGTGTCAAGACCTGCAGCAAGCGCAGCTCTCAGCCCGCATTCAGAATCTTCTACCGCGACACATTGTTGTGCCAATAACCCAAGCTGTTCAAGCACCCATAGGTATATATCCGGAGCGGGTTTTTTCTCAGGAACGACATCGCCAGCAGCGATGACGTCAAACCAGGTAGGCGAATCTTCGCCTAATGTAGATTTTAATAGTGTAGTTACGTTCTCAGGTGTAGTGGTAGTTGCGATAGCGATTTTTATTTTAGCAATGCGTAATTCTTGGATTAAGCGGGCGACGCCGGGGCGCAATGGAATTTTTCCGCGCTTAAGCAAGGCCACAAAATGTTTTGTTTTAGCCTTGTGCAAATCTGCGATCCAGTTTTCCAATCCACTTATTTTCAATTCATTAGGAACATATTTTTCCAGGTAGTGACGGATGCGTTCTTTTCCTCCGGTAGTTTCCAGCAATTTTCCATAAAGTTCTATATCCCAGACCCAAGCAAGACCAAACTCTGCAAACGCGGCGTTGAAAGCAAGGCGATGGCCATCACGCTCAGTATCAGCCAGTGTACCGTCAACGTCAAACAATACCGCACAAATTTTACCGTCTCTAACTGTTTTCATGAGGAATATACTTGCTGGTCATTTTCCCTATATTAGGAATCATCAGGTTGAGCTTTGATGAAAGGCGCACAACTCGCGCACTGTAAACGATCCGCAATTGCTAGCCAGGCAGGATTATTAGGAGGTGCTTCTAATAAAAGGCGATCAAATTGCCCATTATCGAATCGGCGCAAAGTTGTATACAGCTGACTACCGTAAGATGTTGGTTCTTTAGGCATGGAGAAATACAAGAAGTCTTTATTTTTCTCCCAGCTCAGATACGCTGCTGACCACCCTAACAACATTGTACGTAATCCTTGTGCTTTCAGTTCTAAAGCACGCTGCCGTAATAATTTGGTTGGACAAACCTCGAGGGGTGTCAATGGAGCGTAATGGGAATCTAGAGAGCCTGGCACACGTACCCTAGGTTTCTTCCTCTTTGGAAAAATGACCTTTTCGTTTAGTACTTCTGCCAATTCTGTCAGTGGAATACCACCTGGCCGCAGTACGATGGCAGTTTTATCACTGAAGCCAACAATCGTACTTTCCAGGCCGATTTTACATGAACCGCCATCCAGAATCATGTCTACTGTATGGCCCAATTCATCGAATACATGAGCTGCTGTTGTGGGGCTAATCCGCCCAAAGCGGTTAGCTGAAGGTGCAGCCAGTGCCCTTTCAGGGCCCATTGCATTTAGCAGAGCAAGTGCAATGGGGTGGTCTGGTATTCTAAGCCCCACCATATTCTGGCCGCCAGTTACATTTAATGGCACATGGGGGGTGCGCGGTAGAATCAGCGTCAGTGGTCCAGGCCAGAAGCGTTTGGCCAGCTGCCAGGCTGATTTTGGTATTTCCTGTGCCCAGTGCTCAAGTTGGGACATTTCAGAAAAATGAACGATTAGAGGGTGATCTGCAGGCCTTCCTTTGATTTCAAACACACGGTTTATCGCAGATGGAATAGAAATGTCTGCACCTAAACCATAGACGGTTTCTGTCGGGAAGGCTACTATTCTGCCTGCCCTTAGCAGGGCAACGGCGGAGGCAATTTGACCAGACATTTCAGGTATCACAATAGTATTTGTATGAAAGAAAAAAGGATCCCCATAAATCTGGACTCTGAGAGCATTCCTTTTACTACCTGTTTTTCTATCAACGCGGAAAATTCCCGCTTACAGATTACGCCAATCGAAACTAACTTACGCACCAGTCGAAACTGACTTGCATAGAGAAGATGAATTACGGCGTTCGGTTCGCCTAGTTAGTGACCATAAAGGCTTTTGCCAAGAAGATTATGAAGAAACCTTGACTCATGCCCTGCACGATCCTATCAGCGCTTGGATATGCTTTTCAATGTTAGCACATGAAACGGGCATAGATCTAACAAGGAAATGGGATTAAAGCGCATACCGCAAAGCCGTTTAATCAAGCATGGTGGTATTATTATCAAGGACGAAAAGAAACGACTCAGCAAAAATAATGAGGTAGATGAAATAGAGAAGAAATCTGATCACAAAACGAGTGACCTCTTGTATGTAACCTATAAACTAGGTTCTTTAAAGGCAACTAATATTAAGAACAATCCAAAAATAACCAGAAATGTAATTATGGAGTAGACATAAACTGAAATTGCATGTACATATTTTCAACCAGCTACACCAAACATAAGGGAAATCATTCCAACATTCCGTACATGTGCGAACAAATAATTGACAAGTAAATCGTCTTGAACAAACTTTCCAAAATCAATCATTTTCATATTTGGCGACCCAACGAAATCTATTAGAATACTAGAGATTATGGAAAACAATTGTTTGTCAGACAAGGAACGCCCAAACATTGGCGTTGTATGAGTGAGCGCGGAAAAATATTCACAATTAATTGTTTTTCTGATCCAATGAGGCTTTGGAAAAGCCCACATAAATGCATCTTGCCATGACTATTGGCTCGTATCAATTTTACTTATTGAACCAAGGACAGGATCAAGAAAATGAATCTGACAACCCAACGACATGACTTTGTTATGGGTAATGGGATGAGCTGATAGATAACGAGTTTATGACCAAGGAGACATGGAGAACTGTAATGCATAAAGCTATTTTGATAATGCTACTGGCTGTTGTAAGTAGTAGTGCGATGGCAGAGTGGATTGAGGTTGCCAAGGATAAAGAAGAAACCTTTACCGCCTACGCTGACCCTGCCACAATTCGAAAAACAAACAACATAGTAAATATGTGGGTTCTGATTGACTACAAGACGGTTCAGATGAATGCTAGTGAGCCTTATAGGTCAAAATTAGGGGTAAGGAAATACGACTGCAAGGAAAAACAAAATACAGCACCTATTAAAACTCTTCACTCTATGAATATGGGTGTAGGTAAATATATTGGTATCATAGGTA
>JAZGCR010000047.1:0-2900 GCA_036477105.1 Nitrosomonadaceae bacterium
CCACCGATCCTGAAATGCTGTTGTTCGACGAACCTACTTCGGCGCTTGACCCGATTGCCACGGCAAGTATCGAAGAGCTCATTACCGACCTTAAAAAGAAGATTACTATACTCATTGTCACCCACAGCATGCAACAAGCAGCGCGGGTGTCTGATTACACAGCCTATATGTATTTGGGCGAGTTAATCGAATTCGATGTTACGGACACAATTTTTATCAAACCCAAGAATAAACAGACAGAAGACTATATCACTGGTCGTTTTGGGTAGTATACAACGCACAAAGTTTGGAAAGGGTGCTAAAGGGAACAGGAGGTTCTATACCGGCTCTTGCTCGTTATTGCCATGCTCTAGATGTAAGGTGGTCTTCCTTACAGCACAAAGTTGAAATCGGTTATCTTAAAGTCTGCGCACCAATTATTTTTTTCTTCCTAAGCCGTTTCTATGCTTTTATTCTGACTGCGCTTATTAGGTTTTCCACGATTGACCCAATATCTATTCACAGGTAACATTCTAAACTTTTGAGGAAGCACAGCTATGCGCTTAAAACTAGTTGCGGGTAACTGGAAAATGCATGGCGGAATTGAGTGTAATCGAGATTTGCTAAATATGATTGTTGCAGGAA
Source organism: Nitrosomonadaceae bacterium (assembly GCA_036477105.1). Classification (GTDB taxonomy): domain Bacteria; phylum Pseudomonadota; class Gammaproteobacteria; order Burkholderiales; family Nitrosomonadaceae; genus BJGV01. Next base: position 625 of record JAZGCR010000047.1, read on the forward strand.
CGGCAGGACTGCAAAAGGCGGCCTGTGCAGTGTGTGTGCCTTATCCTTATTTATCTCAAGTGCAGTCACTGTTGAAAAATACCCATGTTTCTTGGGGTGCTCAGAATATTAGTCAGTATGATAAGGGGGCGTACACTGGCGAGGTCTCAGCAGCTATGCTGACTGATTTTTGCTGCTATTATGTGATTGTTGGTCACTCGGAACGGCGTACCTTGTACGGTGAAGACAGTCGTACGGTTTCCCTAAAGTTCAAGGTAGCACAGGACGCTGGCTTAGTTCCTATTTTGTGTGTTGGTGAAACCCTGGAGCAGCGCGAGGCCGGTTTTACCGAGCAAGTAGTAAGGGAGCAATTGGACGCGGTGATTGGACTAGTGGGAGTAGATGCACTTGCCAGATCAGTGCTAGCCTATGAACCAATATGGGCTATCGGTACTGGTAAAACTGCTACACCTCAGCAAGCCCAGGATGTACATGTTTTTATCCGCAGCAGGGTTGCAAGTTACAATGTCAAGGTCGCCACCGAGTTACGAATCCTTTATGGCGGTAGCGTGAAAGCAAGTAATGCTGCGGAGTTGTTTACCATGCTAGATATTGATGGGGGATTGATCGGAGGTGCTTCATTGGTTGCTGACGAATTCATTTCCATTTGCCTTGCAGCGCAGAATTAATTATTTTGGAGTAGACATTGGAAACATTCATTTGGGTTGTAAATGTGCTATCGGCCTTTAGCGTGATCGTCTTGGTTTTGCTACAACACGGTAAGGGAGCAGACATGGGTGCAGCTTTCGGTAGCGGTTCGTCCGGAAGTTTGTTTGGCGCTAGTGGTTCTGCAAATTTCTTGAGCAGAACAACGGGAGTTCTCGCGGCAGTATTTTTTATTTCCACCCTTGGGCTTACATATTTTTCGAGCCATGAAACAGAAAGCAAGGGTGTTATGGAGAAAGCGATACCAGTTCAATCATCAGTTCCGGTAGAATCTCTTTCTGCTACTCCACCCCTAATTCCTGTGGACGGCGAGGTCTCAAAGGCTGGGGAGATACCACAATAAATTCGGAAAATAGGATTTAATTAATTGACTAATACCATGTTCTAAAAAAGATTACTCTCTAAACACAGATCTTAAGTTAAGCCGCCGACGTGGTGAAATTGGTATACACGCCGTCTTGAGGGGGCGGTAGCGAAAGCTGTGCGAGTTCGATTCTCGCCGTCGGCACCACTAATTGAAACTTATAAATCAATACGTTACATACACATCGCCCTAGTTTTTCTCCCATCAAAAACAACTTACAGGTTGAAAGAAAAATTAAATAAAGAACTGCTGTTTCTGGCAAGTCCTATACTCATATAAAAAGATTGCGCCTAAGAAAATTTCACATCATAAATAATATGATCCGCACTAATCTGTTCACGCAGTGTTCTTTTTATAACTTTAACTAGCTGATCCTCATCAAATGTTATTTCAATTTTTAAGTGTTTTCTCGTTGCGTGGATATTAAATTCGCTGAAATCTACTGCTTTTATCTTCTCTGGTGTCTCCTCCTTGTACCACTTTCGAACCCACCACGCCCATAAATCGGCAGACCGAAGTGGCAGGAATTTTTCATCATCTTCAAACCTAGGGGCGGCCCCATAGTACTTCTTGACCTCATCAGGTCGCGCTTTTATATATTCGTCCCAAATAGAAAGAATAGTTTTTTTCTCATCTCGGTAATCGAAAATGAAATCAACCTGTTCATCTAATGGAATCACATCGACCATCTGGTCGCGCTCTAAATGGAACATATCCAGCAAGCATCTGAGGGTTACATGATAAGGATTAGACAGTGCATCCCAATTTATATGTACATTAGGGATTCTGATTCGGGACAAAGCTCGCTTCAATTCAGTTACATCTATCTTTGCTGAAATAAATCCAAGGACATGCTTCTCAATAATTTGTAAGAACACTGGAACACGGGACATTCTCTCTTCATTCCAAGCCATCTGCGACATTTTGAAATGGTATCTATTGTGCTTGTTTAGAACTCCATATTTCGGTAACGCTTCCTCCCATTCTTTGGCAAAAGCTGCCCATGATTCAGCGTCCGATATGCAACCTGCCAGCACAAATATACCGTCCTTGTCACAGCTTTCATCAATGTATGCTTGTAGCGTCAATAGTAAATGCCTCCCAGTTTCATTAGGGCGAAGTCCGTTAACTTTTGCCCATACACTCTTGAGCTACAGACAACCCCAAAGTGTGATCTAAAAGGGCCATCATAGCTAACTCCTTTTAC
>JAZGCR010000048.1:0-8469 GCA_036477105.1 Nitrosomonadaceae bacterium
GCACCATCTAGGATACGTACCGGCTCAGGAATATGGCTGTCCAACGCATCTGCTAGCTTGTGTATGGACAGTTCACCAATGTCGCTCTGGTCACCTTCGAGCGCCTTCAGAGCAGAACCAACAACGATCGGGGTGCTATCACCAGGAAAATTATATTTGGTCAGTAATTCACGTACTTCCATTTCAACTAACTCTAATAGTTCAGCATCATCCACCATGTCAGCTTTGTTCATGTAGACAACAATGTAGGGCACACCTACCTGGCGTGCTAGCAAAATGTGTTCACGTGTCTGCGGCATGGGACCATCGGCAGCTGATACAACCAGAATGGCACCATCCATTTGCGCCGCACCAGTAATCATGTTCTTAACGTAGTCAGCATGGCCAGGGCAATCAACATGAGCATAGTGGCGTTTCTCAGTTTCATATTCGACGTGGGAGGTGTTGATAGTAATGCCACGGGCTTTCTCTTCCGGCGCCGAGTCAATCTGGGCAAAGCTCTTTGCTTCACCACCAAATTTCTTTGCCAATATCATTGTGATCGCAGCCGTCAGCGTAGTTTTACCATGGTCTACGTGACCAATCGTGCCTACGTTTACATGCGGTTTCGTCCGCTCAAATTTGCTTTTTGCCATGATCGTTTCCTTTTCTTGACGACTATTATTTTTTGTTAATAACTGCTTCAGCTACACTTTTTGGCGCCTCTGAATAACGCTTGAATTCCATAGTGTAAGTTGCACGCCCCTGGGTCGCGGAACGTAGTGAAGTTGAATAACCAAACATCTCTGCTAACGGCACTTCTGCACTTATTACCTTGAGACCAGGTAGGTCATCCATACCTTGGATCATTCCACGACGAGAAGATAGATCACCTACCACGTTACCCATAAAATCCGCTGGTGTTTCCACTTCCACCGCCATCATCGGCTCAAGTAACACCGGACTAGCTTTTCGCATGCCATCCTTAAACGCTATTGAAGCAGCCATCTTGAAAGCATTTTCGTTTGAGTCCACATTATGGAACGAACCATCGAATAGTGTAACTTTCACATCTACTACAGGAAAACCTGCCAACACACCGTTAGGCAGAGTATCACGTAAACCTTTCTCTACCGCTGGAATGAATTCGCGTGGCACAGCACCCCCTTTAATTGCGTCAACAAATTCAAAACCTTTGCCAGCCTCATACGGCTCCATCTTGAGCCAGACATGACCGTATTGGCCGCGCCCTCCAGATTGTTTGATGAACTTGCCCTCAGCCTCCACCAGTTTCCTAATGGCCTCGCGATAAGCTACTTGTGGTGCACCTACATTGGCTTCCACGCCAAACTCACGCTTCATGCGTTCAACAATGATTTCAAGATGCAGCTCACCCATGCCAGATATGATAGTTTGACCAGACTCCTCGTCGGTACGCACGCGGAAAGATGGATCTTCCTGCGCCAGTCGATTCAGTGCAAGGCCCATTTTTTCTTGATCAACCTTTGTTTTAGGTTCCACTGCAACGTGGATCACCGGCTCCGGAAACACTATCCTCTCTAGCGTAATGATCTTGCGAGGATCGCACAATGTATCCCCGGTAACAGCCTCCTTTAAACCTACTGCAGCGGCAATATCGCCAGCACGCACTTCCTTGATTTCCTCACGTTGGTTAGCATGCATTTGTAACAACCGTCCGATCCGTTCTTTCCTACCTTTAACTGGGTTGTAAATGGTATCACCGGTAGCAACAACGCCGGAATATACACGGAAGAAAATCAACTGGCCAACAAAAGGATCGGTGGCAATCTTGAACGCTAACCCGGCGAACGGCTCTTCATCGCTAGCATGACGCTCTTCTATTTCACCGTTTTCCTTCTCCCCAGTGACAGCACGGATATCCACCGGCGAAGGCAAGTAATCAATTACAGCGTCCAGCATTGCCTGCACGCCCTTGTTCTTGAATGCCGAGCCGCACAACATCGGTACGATTTCGTTATTGATGGTACGGGCACGTAGTCCTTTCTTGATGTCGACGACAGGCAGGCTGCCTTCTTCGAGATATTTGTTCATCAAGTCTTCGCTGGCCTCGGCGGCATTTTCTAACATCTTCTCGCGCCATGACATAGCATTTTCCTTCAGATTATCAGGGATATCACGTTCCTCGAACTTCATTCCCCGAGTTGAATCATCCCAGTAAATAGCCTTCATCTTGACCAGATCTATAACACCTTCATATTTATCTTCCGCCCCGATGGGCAACTGAATGGGTACTGGGTGAGCTTTTAAGCGAATTTGTATCTGTTCATAAACACGCATGAAATCAGCGCCGGCACGATCCATCTTATTGACGAAGGCAAGACGTGGAACCTTGTACTTATTAGCCTGGCGCCATACAGTTTCAGTCTGAGGCTGCACTCCGCCAACAGCACAAAATACGGTGCAGGCTCCATCCAGTACACGCAGAGATCGTTCTACCTCAATAGTAAAATCAACGTGGCCTGGAGTATCGATGATATTAATACGATGATCGGAGTAGTTGTTATCCATACCATTCCAGAAACAGGTGGTAGCAGCTGAGGTAATAGTAATACCGCGCTCCTGCTCTTGCTCCATCCAGTCCATGATAGCCGCACCATCATGCACCTCGCCAATTTTGTGAGAGACACCTGTATAGAACAAAATGCGTTCAGTGGTCGTAGTTTTTCCGGCATCTATATGCGCCATAATCCCGATATTCCGGTAACTCTCAATAGGTGTTTTTCTAGGCAAAGTATTCAAGCCTTAATATTTTGAACCGCCTTAATGTCAAGAGTGCGCCAATGACATAAATAATAAATAATTAATAACAACCTTCAACTAATTGACAATTTCACTATGCGCCAGAAACAAACTTCTTTTCCGTTTATCCTTGATGTTTTCTCAGTTAATCGTTATCAAAACCGATAATGCGCGAATGCTTTGTTAGATTCTGCCATGCGGTGAACCTCTTCCCGCTTCTTAACTGCACCCCCACGACCTTCTGCCGCCTCAGCCAGTTCTCCAGCAAGGCGCGCACCCATTGATTTTTCACTCCGTTTACGGGCGGCTTCGCGCAACCAGCGCATAGCCAAAGCATTACGTCGAATCGACCGTACCTCAACCGGAACCTGGTAATTAGCGCCTCCTACACGACGACTTTTTACCTCTACCATCGGACGAACGTTAGATAACGCCTGCGTAAATATCTCCACCGGATCTTTGCCAGTCTTCTTCTGAATTTGAGTCATAGCACCGTAAATAATCCGCTCTGCAACAGATTTCTTGCCGCGGGTCATCAGAACGTTAACGAACTTTGCCACCTCCATATTGTGATATTTTGGATCCGGCAAAATTTCGCGTTTCGGAACTTCTCTCCGTCTTGGCATTCCTCTAACCTCTGCGTTAAATATAAGCTTGAACCTATCTACATATTTTTTAGCCAACACCAAGCAACCAAACCCGAACCACTTTCCTCAAGCTGATTTCGGCTTTTTAGCCCCGTACTTGGAACGACTCTGTTTTCGATCTTTCACCCCGGAAGTATCAAGACTACCTCGCACCGTATGGTAGCGAACACCTGGTAAATCCTTAACACGGCCTCCGCGAATTAATACTACTGAGTGCTCTTGCAGATTGTGACCTTCGCCTCCAATGTAACTAGACACCTCAAAACCATTGGTTAGGCGAACTCGCGCCACCTTACGTAAAGCCGAGTTTGGCTTTTTTGGCGTGGTGGTATAGACACGGGTACAAACCCCTCTCTTTTGTGGGCTATTCCCTAGCGCAGGAACCTTGCTTTTTACATGCCTCGCTAAGCGAGGCTTACGTACTAACTGATTAATTGTCGGCATTACAGTTCCTTAAAAAACCAAGACGGCGTAATCGCCGTCCATATAAACATAAATAGTTCATAGTATGGTCCGTTTTCTGCCGCGCTCTCAATGCCCCCAATAACCGACCAAAAAGACCTCCCAATAATCGACCAAAAAGACCCCCGATTCTATTGGTTTTATCGTACTATGTCAAGATTAAGTCTGCCTTTTGATTAGATACAAAAGAATATCCATAGCAAGAAACGGCACAACCAACAAAACACTAATGTCGATGCGTAGCATGTGAAACTTTTGGTTACATTTCAGCCTTACTACAACTGAACTGTCACAACAGCATCCCTTACTGAGGTGACACCAAAATTTAATGTCCTATAACCAGTACTGTGGTCTGAAAGAAGCAATAATCTCTGCCATGTAGTAAGAAAACGAACACTAAGACTATTCAAGAAATTACTAGGGCTAAATTTTGTGATTTAGAATCACTTCTTTTGCGACCAATTCGAAGTTGATGAATTCTGTCTCAGTGTTTGCCGAATTAAGGCTTAGCATGTCCGGAGTTCTTGCGACCAAACTAGGTTATCTAGTCTGCTTAAATGACAACTGAGTCTATGCCCAAATCTTGCTAGTTAGCACCTAGTCCCTCCGCAAATCATCATCTGAGACAAACTCACTTATGACGCTAAACTAGCTGGATGATCTTTTAAAAAGGCTACGATGGCCTAGTTAAGATGGGATACGACACACACTTTCACATCAATCATATAGCAACAAGTTTACTATGTGCCGCGAACTACATCAAAGACACCAGAAATCCGGGGTGTATAACCAGAATCTGGCTTACCGAGTTTTTGAAGATCAATCTATAAGAACATGTTCTATCTATATTCCAAATAAAAGGGCAAATTCTAGTATACCTACTGTGACTAGACCTTACCTTTACTATTATAAAAATTGTCAGATTTAATCTCATACTTAAGTCATAGCCCAGACTAAATGCTAATCTATGGCTAATTGTACTTCAATTTCATTATTCAATCGCTGCAACATTGCCAATGGATCTATTGTCTGTGAGATGGGCCTGCCTATCACCAGATAATCTGCACCATTTTGTATTGCCTTGCGCGGCGTTGCTATCCGCTGTTGGTCATCTACAGAAGAATCAACCGGACGAATCCCCGGCGTAACCAAACAAAAATTACTGCCCATAATTTGTCTAAGTTGTACAGTCTCTAACGCAGAACATATTACTCCGTCTAACCCGCAATCACGCGCTAGCCACGCTAATTTTTGCACCACACCCCCCGGCTCTCTGTTTAGGCCAATGCTATCCAGATCATCAGGCCCCATACTGGTAAGTAGGGTTACGGCAATAAGTTTAGTCGTTCCCAACGGCAATGCATCCCTCGCTGCAGCAAGCATTTTTATTCCACCTAGCGCATGAACATTCGTCATCCATACGCCCAAACTCGCCGCCGCCTTACACGCATTTGCCACAGTACTTGGGATGTCATGAAATTTCAAATCAAGGAAAACCTCGAAACCTTTGTCCATAAGTCTCTCGACCAACTGTGGTCCAGTAGCGGTAAAAAGTTCTTTGCCCACCTTCACCCGGCACAACATCGGATCAAGCTTATCCGCAAGTATTAGCGCCTGTTCTGCACTAAAAAAATCAAGTGCAACTATGATGCGAGGATCTTTCATACGGTCATTTCCATTTATTCAATCAACGCTAATCGAGTAATGAACTAGCTTTATAAAATACAGCGGACGGATTATATGTGATTTAACATACGATTCTTTCTGTTTTCATTTGTGCTCATCTGTAACGGAGCAATTCTTCCGGAGCGTGATAATTTCGCGCCTTTGCTTGAAAATCCTACCCAGACAAGACAAAACACCGATCACTACGCCAATAGCAAGAAAAAACAGCAATACTAATATCAGCGGCGCTTGCCATTCATAGTTTAAATAATATCGGAGCACTATTGTTTCAGTGTTTTTCGTAGTGAAACTAAGCAAAAATAGAAATAGAATAACCCACAAGAACCGTATCAGATAACGCATAATTCTTTATCCTGTGATTTATTTTTCGCTTTATTGTTAACAACATGATCTAAAGAAACTCCTCCACGACATACTGTACTCAGTATCTTAGAAAGTTTACTTTCGATCAAGCTTGACACAATTACTGCAACCAAAAACCAAAAAGGCGGCATGATCTTACGATCTGCCGCCGTTATCCCTATGTAGTTTACTACAATTTTCTTCAGTTCTTATAATCGACTCGCTCGCGCATTTCCTTACCAGCTTTAAAATGGGGCACATATTTCTCTGCTACTCTCACTTTTTCTCCAGATTTTGGATTACGTCCTATACGTGGTGGACGGTAGTTTAGATCAAAGCTGCCAAATCCGCGAATCTCAATGCGCTGCCCTTGCGACAAACTCATGGCCATGGCATCGAGTATCATCTTAACCGCAAGCTCGGCATCCTTCATCACCAACTGCGGATAGCGGGCTGCGAGCCTGGAGATCAATTCAGACTTAGTCATATAGGTCCCCTTATTCTTCAGTATTCTTAGTATCCATCTTGGCCTTGAGTAAAGCGCCTAAGCTCGTGGTTCCAACATTGGTAGAGCCATCAATCGCGACCTTTTGCATTGCATCGGATTCTTCTGCCAAATCTTTAGCCTTTATGGAAAGGTTGATACCACGATTCTTGCGATCAACATTGATAATCATCAATTCAACCGCGTCACCCTCCTTCAAGTGAGTACGAATATCCTCAACTCGGTCACGCGATATCTCAGACGCCCGTAGATAACCCTCTACATCATTATCCAATGCAATTACCGCACCCTTGGCATCGATAGATTTGACTGTGCCTTTGACGACACTATTCTTGTCGTTCACCGAAACAAAGCTAGTAAACGGGTCGCCTTCTATCTGTTTAATGCCCAGTGAAATACGTTCACGCTCGACGTCAATAGATAACACTATCGCCTCTACTTCATCACTCTTCTTGTAATTACGCACCGCGTCTTCACCCGACTGACTCCAAGAAAGATCAGACAAATGCACTAATCCATCTATGCCACCCTGCAGTCCGATAAACACCCCAAAATCTGTAATAGACTTGATTTTTCCGCGTACCTTATCATTTTTCTTATGATTCACGGCAAAATCTTCCCAAGGATTAGCCTTGCACTGCTTCATACCAAGCGAAATGCGACGACGTTCTTCATCTATTTCCAGAATCATTACTTCTATCTCATCACCCAACTGCACCATCTTTGAAGGATACACGTTCCTGTTAGTCCAATCCATCTCAGACACGTGCACTAGCCCTTCAATACCCTGTTCAATTTCAATGAATGCACCATAATCAGTCAGGTTACTCACCTTACCAAACAGACGTGTACTCTGCGGATAACGCCGGGAGAGCCCTACCCACGGATCCTCGTTCAATTGTTTCATGCCCAATGAAACACGGTTTTTTTCCTGATCAAATTTGAGCACTTTAGCTGTGACTTCGTCACCGACACTGATCATCTCAGAAGGATGTTTCACTCGCCGCCATGCAAGATCTGTGATATGCAGTAGGCCATCTATACCACCTAAATCTACGAACGCGCCATAATCAGTAATATTCTTGACTATTCCCTTGACCACTGACCCTTCTTGCAGGTTTTCTAGTAACGATTGTCGATCCGCGCCCTGATTTTCTTCCAACACAGCACGACGTGATACCACTACATTGTTACGTTTGCGATCAAGCTTGATGACCTTGAATTCCATTTCCTTGTTTTCATACGGCGTGGTGTCCTTGACCGGACGAATATCTACCAGCGAACCGGGCAAAAAAGCCCTAATACCGTTAATCATTGCGGTCAAACCACCTTTTACCTTGCCGCTCACCATGCCACACACAATAGCGCCGCTTTCCATGGCCGCTTCCAAATCGTGCCATGCCGTTAAGCGTTTAGCTTTGTCACGTGACAAACGAGTTTCACCATGACCATCCTCAAGAGCCTCAATAGCAACACTAATAAAATCTCCAGGCTTGACCTAGATTTCACCTTTGTCATTCTTAAATTCTTCAACTGGAATAAAACTTTCAGATTTTAACCCTGCATTTACTACAACGATATTGAAGTCAACCCGGATAACCTCGGCAGTAATCAGCTCGCCGATGCGCATTTCCTGACGTGAGAGACTTTCCTCAAATAGTGTTGCAAAACTTTCTGATGAATCAGTTACGGGAGAAGCAGCAATCATTGTAAAAACCTGTTTTTAATCCCGTCCAGACAAACATCTGACGGGGCTAGTAAGTTAATAAAATTACTCAGACACGAAGCCTAGACTCTTCCTACTTGACCTATGAAAAGCCATATGATAACTGTTTATTATATCAGACATTTTTAGCACAAATTTCTGCGTACCGTCTTAGTATCTCGTTTACAACTTCAGTAATATTAAGCAAGGTTGTATCAATGAAACTTGAATCTGTACCCTGTTTTAAGGGCGCCACCCTACGACTACTATCGCGCGCATCGCGCTCCCTGATATCTTGCAATATAGTAGTAATATTAACATCTGCCCCTTTTTCCATCAACTGTTTATAACGACGTTGCGCG